>CANQQN010000049.1 GCA_947625995.1 uncultured Lachnospiraceae bacterium | reverse complement strand
TTTTTTTAGAAAAAACCGGCGAAAGCATTGCGTTCACAAAAAAATCATATAAAAATAAGCAAAAAATTCCAAATTCAGCGTATACGAAATGGTTTGATTATGATAAAATAAATAGTCCGCTGAAAATCCGCACAAGAAAACCGGGAGATTTTTTCACGGTGAACAAAGAGGGCGGCAGGAAAAAATTAAAGGACGATCTGATTGACAGAAAGATGTCCCGACAACAGCGGGACGAACTGCCGCTTCTGGCGGAAGGCAGCCATGTGCTTTGGGCCTTTGATCTGCGTATCAGCGAGGCGTACAAGGTTACGGAGGACACGAAGACTATTCTGGAGGTCACAAGAATAAAAGAAAGGCATACAAAAGATGAATGAGAACATTTCCGTGATGTATTCTGAGGAACAGGTGGCAGAAAGGATCCGCCAGATGGCGGAGCAGATCAGCCGGGATTATGCGGGGAAAAAGCTGCATCTGATCTGCATTCTAAAAGGAAGCGTTTTTTTTACCTGTGAACTTGCGAAGCGGCTGACCGTTCCGGTGACGATAGATTTCATGTCGGTTTCCAGTTACGGCAACGGTACCACCGGCGGCGTGGTCCGGCTGGTAAAGGATCTGGATGAACCCATCGAGGGGCGGCATGTGCTGATCATTGAAGATATCATCGATTCCGGAAGGACGCTGAGCTATCTGATGCAAAATATGCATAACAGAAGGCCTGCAAGTCTGAAGCTCTGTACGCTGCTTGATAAGCCGGACCGCCGGGTGACGGAGGTGCATGTGGATTACACCGGGTTTGAGATCCCCGATGAATTTGTGGTAGGTTACGGTCTGGATTATGCGCAGAAGTACAGGAACCTGCCCTATATCGGCGTGATCCGTCCGTGAGCGCCGTCGGGATAATGAGGAAGAAAAGGGAAAAGGAGAGCAAGATTGAATAACAAGAATTTGAAAGGCTTGAAAAATATCAGCTTTTATATAGCGTTAATGATGATGATCATGATCGTAGTCGTATTTGTGGGCTACAGCATGAGCCGCAGCGCCACGTATACGCCCGGCATGTTCAAAAAGGCGCTGAAGCAAGGCGAAGTGGAGGCAGTGGAGATCCATCCCAATGAGGAGACCCCTACCGGATTCCTGCGGATCCGTCTGGAGAACGGCAGTATCGTCCGTATGAATGTGGCGGACGTGACAGAGTGGGAGAAAACGCTGGATGACGAAAAGGACGTGGACTATATCGTCACCGAACCCGAAAAGGAAAGCTGGCTCATTACCACCCTGCTTCCGTGTCTGATCACAGTGGGAGCGGTGATGCTTGTATTTTATCTCATCAGCGGCCAGAACGCCGGCGGCGGTGGCGGCAAGATGATGAATTTCGGCAAAAGCCGGGCGAAGATGACCACTGAGAAAAAGGTGCGCTTCAAGGACGTGGCCGGCTGCGATGAAGAAAAAGAGGATCTGAAGGAGATCGTGGACTTTTTGAAGGCGCCGGACAAATATCTGAAGGTGGGCGCGCGGATCCCTAAGGGTGTGCTTCTGGTGGGGCCTCCCGGTACCGGCAAGACCCTTCTTGCAAAAGCGGTGGCAGGAGAGGCAGGCGTGCCATTCTTCAGCATCTCCGGTTCTGACTTTGTGGAAATGTTCGTAGGCGTGGGCGCTTCCCGTGTAAGGGATCTTTTTGACGAGGCAAAGAAAAACGCCCCTTGTATTGTATTTATTGATGAGATCGACGCTGTGGCAAGGCGCCGTGGCACCGGCATGGGCGGCGGCCATGACGAGCGGGAGCAGACGCTGAACCAGCTGCTTGTGGAGATGGACGGTTTCAGCGTCAACGAGGGCATCATTGTAATGTCCGCGACCAACCGTGTGGATATTCTGGATCCTGCAATCCTGCGTCCCGGACGGTTTGACCGGAAGGTGGGCGTGGGCCGTCCCGATATCAAGGGCCGGAAGGAGATTCTGGAAGTTCACGCCAAGGATAAGCCGCTGGGAGACGACGTGGACCTGATGCAGGTGGCTCAGACTACCGCAGGCTTTACCGGCGCGGATCTGGAAAATCTTTTGAACGAAGCCGCTATCTTCGCGGCAAAGGACAACCGGCAGTTTATCCGTCAGGAGGATATCCAGAAGGCGTTTGTGAAAGTGGGGATCGGCGGTGAGAAAAAGAGCCGCGTGATCTCCGAAAAAGAAAAAAAGATCACCGCGTACCACGAAGCGGGCCATGGGATTTTGTTCCATGTACTGCCGGATGTGGGCCCGGTGCATTCCATTTCCATCATTCCTACCGGCATCGGCGCCGCAGGCTATACAATGCCCCTGCCGGAAAAGGATGAGATGTTCAATTCCAAAAACCGGATGACGCAGGAGATCATCGTATCTCTGGGCGGCAGAGTAGCGGAGGAAATGGTGTTTGGCGACATCACTACCGGCGCTTCTCAGGATATCAAACAAGCTACGGATATGGCTAAGGCCATGGTGACCAAGTACGGTATGTCAGAAAAGGTGGGTCTGATCAATTATGGAGCGGACGACGATGAAGTGTTCATTGGCCGCGATCTGGCCCACACCCGCAGCATCAGCGAGTCTGTGGCGGCGCTGATCGACGGGGAAGTCAAGCGCATCATCGATGAGAGCCATGAGAAGGCCAGAGAACTGATCGGACAGTACCGCGATGTACTTGACCGCTGTGCTGCCCTGCTCCTTGAAAAGGAAAAAATCACCAGAGAGGAATTTGAGGCGCTGTTTGATCCTGCGGAAGCGGACTAGAAGGTTTGTACAAAAAAGAATTTATTAAATTTTAATGTTTGTGCACATTTGTGCGGAGGGAAATGCTATACTTCTTCTTGTAAAACCCCCAATATATTATATAGTTTTACTACACCCCATAAGAAGAAATACCTTCTCCTAAAAAAGGCAGCGAAAGCTGTCTTTTTTACTACATAGGAAAAGTTATGGTCATGGCAGAAACTATTTGTGCGATCGGGGAACGATCGATCGTTGAAAGGTTAGGTGTGTGGATGGAGCGGCAAAACATACAGGAACTGAAAAAACGGATTCAATATATTACCACTATGGGACCGGTGCTGAACAAAAAAGCGCTGTATACGGACACTACGGAGGCATACTGCTTTCCCCAGAATGTATCGTCGGGAGAGACGCTTACCGTGCGCTTCCGCACCGGCAGGGACAACGTGGATGGCGTCTATGTGGTGACAAAGAATGAAAAGTCTCCCATGAAAAAGGTGCTTACCCACAATGCTTTTGATTACTACGAGGCAAAATTTGTGATGACAAAAGAGCCTCTGCGCTATTATTTTGAGATCTTGTATGACGGTATCTCTTATTATTACAGCAAAACAGGTGTCGCCGGACATATTGAGGAGCAGTCTTCCTTTGAGGTACTGCCGGATTTTTATGTGCCGGACTGGGCCAAGGGCGCCGTCATGTACCAGATCTTTGTTGACCGTTTTTATAACGGGGATCCCACGAACGATGTGGAAGACAGAGAATATATGTACATTCAGGATGGCGCCAGAAAGATCACCGACTGGTATAAATATCCGGATCATATGGATGTGCGGTGCTTTTACGGCGGAGATCTGCAGGGCGTGATGGAAAAGCTGGATTATCTGCAGAATCTGGGAGTGGAAGTCATTTATTTCAATCCCCTCTTTGTGTCGCCATCCAATCATAAATATGATACGCAGGATTACGATTACATCGATCCTCATTTTGGCAGGATCGTGGAGGACGGCGGGAAGACGCTGGATTCTTGGGAATCAGACAACCGCCAGGCGTCCAAATACATCAGCCGCGTCACCAACCTTAAAAATCTGGAGGCTTCCAACCAACTGTTTATAGAGCTTGTGGAGGAGATACACCGGCGGGGCATGAAGGTGATCCTAGACGGCGTGTTCAATCACTGCGGTTCCTTTAACAAGTGGATGGACCGGGAGCGGCTGTACGAAAATGTGGAGGGATATGAACCGGGGGCCTATATCTCCGAACAAAGCCCCTATCATGATTATTTCCGGTTTCTGGACGGCCGGTGGCCTTACAATCGCGCTTATGACGGATGGTGGGGTCACGATACCCTTCCGAAGCTGAATTACGAGGGCTCCCAAGCGCTTCATGACGAGATCATCAGGATCGGGAAGAAGTGGGTTTCTCCTCCTTACAATGTGGACGGCTGGCGTCTTGACGTGGCGGCGGATCTGGGCCACAGCCCCGAATACAATCACAGCTTCTGGCAGGATTTTCGCCGGGAAGTGCGCAAGGCCAATCCGGAGGCGCTGCTTCTGGCGGAGCATTACGGGGATCCCAGAGCATGGCTGCAGGGCAATGAATGGGATACGGTGATGAACTATGATGCGTTTATGGAGCCTGTCACATGGTATCTGACAGGGATGCAGAAGCATAGTGATGAGTACAGAGAGGATCTGAAAAATAATCTTGCGCATTTTCAGGCAACCATGCGCCGTCAGCGGATGTCCTTTACCAACGGCCCGTGGATGGCGGCCATGAATGAACTGTCCAACCATGACCATTCCAGATTCCTTACCCGTACCAACGGGAAAGTGGGAAGGACCGGCACACTGGGGCCTGAAGCGGCCAACATGGATGTGCGGCTGTCGGTGCTCCGGGAGGCCGTGGTGATCCAGATGACTTGGCCCGGCGCGCCTACGATCTACTATGGTGATGAGGCGGGGCTTTGCGGATTCACGGATCCGGATAACCGCCGTACCTATCCTTGGGGAAGAGAAGATTTTGAACTGGTGGAGTTTCACAGGGATGCCATCAAGCTTCATAAGCGGTATTCTGTGCTGCGCAAAGGTTCTACGGAGTTTCTTCCCTGTGATCAGCCTATTTTGTGCTACGGCAGATTTGACCTGAGGGAACAGATCATTGTGGCGGTCAATAATTTTGACCAGCCAAAAGAAGTGGAGATTTCCGTATGGTATACGGGAATGGCCAAGGAGACCACGGTGACGCAGATCATGGAAACGGACAACCGGGGGTATTCTATCGGGCGGCTGGACCGCGAAGTGAAGGGCGGCATATTGAAGCTGCAGATGGAGCCAAATTCGGCGATGGTATTCTATCATTTGGAGGATGCAAATAAGACAGAAGCGGTTCCCGCAGGCCGGGGACTTGAAAATCAGACGAAAATATCATAAGATACAAAAAAGGAGGGTTTTTTGTGTTCCGCAATAAAAAACAGAGATTGGTTTCCTGTATCATCATTATCGTATTGGTGCTGGCAATGGTGCTTGTACCGATTTTGGCGTCTTTGTTATAGAAAAAGAGGAAGCAGTCATGAAAGTAGGAAAGATATCGGAAGCGGTGCTGAAGCGCTCGGTGCTGCGACCCATCGCAAACCGGCGGCCTGAGGTGCTGGCCGGCGCCGGTGTGGGGGAGGATTGCGCGGCTGTTCAGACGGCGGAGGATGAAGTGCTGGTGCTTTCCACGGACCCGATCACCGGAGCCAAGGAAAACATAGGGATTCTGGGCGTGCATACGTCGGTCAACGATCTGGCTACGAGCGGTGCGGAGCCTGTGGGGATCTTGGTTTCTATTCTGCTGCCGCCGGACGCGCAGGAAAGCGATTTGCGGCGGATGATGCAGGAGATCGAGGAAGCCTGCAGCCGGTTGGATATTCAGGTCCTTGGAGGTCACACGGAGGTGACGGAGGTGGTCAACTGTCCGGTGCTGACGGTGACAGGCGTAGGGAAAGCAAAAAAGGACGCCTTTCTTGCCACCGGCGGCGTGACGGAGGGAGAAGACCTGATCGTCACCAAGTGGATCGGGCTGGAAGGCACCTCCATTGCGGCAAAGGCTCACAGCCGGCGTCTCCTTGCCCGTTACCCGGCAGATCTTGTGGAACGGGCGCAGGCCTTTGATAATTATATCTCTATTCTTCCGGAGGCAAGGATTGCCGCGAAGCTGGGCGCCAGCGCCATGCACGACGTGACGGAAGGCGGCATCTTCGGCGCGCTCTGGGAGGTGGCGGAGGCCTCCGGCCTTGGTCTGGAGGCGGATCTGCGGAGGATCCCTCTGCGGCAGGAGACGGTGGAGGTCTGCAATTTCCTTGACCTCAATCCTTATCAGCTGATTTCCGGCGGAAGCCTTCTGATCGCGGCAAAAAACGGCACGCAGATACTTGCGGCCCTTCATGAGGCGGACATTCCCGCTGTCATTGTGGGACGTACCACCAAAGGACCGGCCAGAATTGTGCACAACGGCGGAGAGATCCGTTATCTGGAGCCGCCGGCGGCCGATGAATTGTATAAGATTTGAGAACACCAAGTATTCCTATAGAAAAAAACGGAAGGAGTATACTGTCATGAATGAAGCAAGAGAAAAGATTCTGCATTTTATCGAAAAAAACAGCCGGGTAGATCTCCATGAGTTGGCCGTCATCCTCGGCATGGAGGAAGCCGCGGTGGCCAATGAGATCGCGAACATGGAGAAGGAAGAGATCATCTGCGGTTACCATACCATGATCAACTGGGAAAAGACAAACAATGAAAAAGTGACGGCGCTGATCGAGGTGCGGGTGACGCCTCAGAGAGGACAGGGCTTTGACAATATTGCGGAGCGTATCTACAATTATCCGGAAGTGCAGTCCGTGTATTTGATCTCCGGCGGCTACGACCTGCTGGTGACCATCGACGGGAAGACCCTGCGGGAGGTGTCCCAGTTTGTGTCTGACAAGCTTTCCACACTGGAATCCGTTTTGAGCACGGCCACCTATTTCATTTTGAAAAAGTATAAGGATCATGGTACGGTCATGTCCCGGAAGAAAGAAGACGAAAGGATGTTGGTGACGCCGTGAGAGACCCCCTGAACAAAAAGATAAAAAATGTGGAGCCCTCCGGTATCCGTAAGTTTTTTGATATTGTCAGCGAGATGAAGGACGCCATTTCTTTGGGCGTGGGCGAGCCGGACTTTGACACCCCTTGGCACATCCGGGACGAGGGCATTTACTCGCTGGAGAGAGGAAGGACGTTTTATACGTCCAATTCCGGACTTATGGAGCTTCGGGAGGAGATCTGCAGATATTTAAAGCGCAGACAGGGCATTTCCTATTCCCCCGCAAAAGAGACCCTTGTGACGGTAGGGGGAAGCGAGGCCATTGACCTTGCTTTTCGCGCTATGCTGGACCCCGGCGACGAGGTGCTGATCCCCCAGCCTAGTTATGTTTCCTACCTGCCCTGCGCTTATATGGCGGACGGCGTTCCTGTTATCATTCAACTGAAGGCGGAAAACGAGTTTAAGCTGACGAAGGAGGAACTGGAGGCCGCCATTACGCCGAAGACAAAGATTCTGGTGCTTCCGTTCCCGAACAATCCCACAGGCGCCATCATGACCAAGGAAGAGCTTCTGCCTATTGCGGAGGTGGTGCGGGAGCACGATCTGTTTGTGCTCTCGGACGAGATTTACAGTGAGCTTACATATGGCCACACGCATACCTCTATCGCCTCCCTGCCGGGAATGCAGGAGCGCACGATCCTGATCAACGGGTTTTCCAAATCCCACGCCATGACAGGCTGGCGGCTGGGCTATGCCTGCGGGCCGGAAGCCATCATCAGCCAGATGCTGAAGCTTCATCAATTTGCCATTATGTGCGCGCCTACCAACAGCCAGTACGCGGCGGTATCGGCCCTGAGAAACGGCGACGGCGACGTGCAGAACATGCGGGAGGCCTACGATCAGAGACGGCGGTTCCTTATGCACAGATTTCAAGAAATGGGGCTGGAATGCTTTGAGCCTTTCGGCGCATTTTATGTATTCCCCAGTATTCAGGAGTTTGGCATGACCAGCGACGAATTTGCCACAAAGCTTCTGGAAGCGGAAAAGGTGGCGGTGGTGCCGGGTACGGCCTTTGGCGCCTGCGGGGAAGGATTCCTGCGGATCTCCTACGCATACTCTCTGGAAGATCTGAAGGTGGCGCTGGACCGGATCGATCATTTCATCACCCGTCTGCGGGAACAAAAGGACAGAAAGAACGTATAAAGATGTTTAATATCGTGCTATATGAGCCGGAGATCCCGGCAAATACCGGAAATATCGGCCGTACCTGTGTGGCGACGGGCGCAAGGCTGCATCTCATAGAACCTCTGGGCTTTCGCCTGAACGAAAAGGAGATCAGGCGGGCCGGCATGGATTACTGGGAACAGCTTGATGTGACCCGGTACGTCAATTATCAGGATTTTCTGGAAAAGAATCCCGGCGCAAAGATCTACATGGCTACCACAAAGGCCAGACGGATCTACACGGAGGCAGCTTACGAACCGGGCTGTTATCTTATGTTTGGGAAGGAGAGCGCGGGGATTCCGGAGGAAATCCTTGTGGAGCATGAGGAAACGGCGATCCGGATTCCTATGCTGGATGCGATCCGTTCCCTGAATTTATCAAATGCGGCCGCAATCGTGTTGTATGAGGCCTTGCGGCAGAATCAATTCGGATGCCTGCAGTCTATGGGAGATCTGCACCGGCTGCATTGGAAGAAAGATCTGTGACGGCGGCGCGACTGAGACACCGCGCGGGCTGTGCTGGAAGGAAGATCTGTGACGGCGGCGCGGCGGAGACACCGCACGGGCTGCATTGGAAGGAAGATCTGTGACGGCGGCGCGGCAGAGAGCCCCGCGTTGGCTGCATTGGAAGAAAGATCTGTGACGGCGGCGCGGCAGAGACACCGCGCGGGCTGTGCTGGAAGGAGAAAAAACGGATGTGGACAGCAGACAGATGGAAGGACTACGAGGTGATCGACACCTCCAAGGGAGAAAAACTGGAACGGTGGGGAAAGTATCTGCTTGTGCGGCCGGATCCCCAGATCATCTGGGATACAAAGCGCGTCCATAAAGGCTGGAAAAAAAAGAACGCCCATTATCACCGCAGCAGCAAGGGCGGCGGCGATTGGGAATTTTTCGATCTGCCTATGCAGTGGGATATCAGCTACGAACTGGAGAATAAAAAGAAGCTGACATTTCATCTGAAACCTTTCAAATTCAAGCATACGGGACTTTTCCCGGAGCAGGCGGCAAACTGGGACTGGTTCTGTGAGAAGATCCGTCTGGCGGGACGTCCGGTGAAGGTGCTGAACCTGTTTGCCTATACCGGAGGCGCTACGCTGGCGGCTGCGGCTGCCGGAGCTACCGTGACCCATGTGGACGCTTCCAAAGGCATGGTAGGCTGGGCGAAGGAAAACGCCAAGGCTTCCCGGCTTGAGGATGCCCCCATCCGCTGGCTGGTAGATGACTGTATCAAATTTGTGGAGCGGGAGATCCGCCGGGGGAATACCTACGACGCCATCATCATGGACCCGCCCTCCTATGGCAGAGGGCCGAAAGGAGAGATCTGGAAGATCGAGGACGCGGTATTTCCGCTGGTAAAGCTTTGCGCCAGACTGCTTTCCAACAGGCCGTTGTTCTTTTTGATTAATTCTTACACCACGGGGCTTGCGCCTGCGGTGCTTTCCTATATGCTTTCTCTGACGCTGATCGGAAAGTACGGCGGCAGAGTGGAGGCCGGCGAGATCGGGCTGCCGGTGACGGAAACCGGACTGGTGCTGCCCTGCGGCGCGGCGGGCCGGTGGAGCATCATGTGAAGATCATGCCGAAGGGCCGGTTTTGGGCCGCGGGACCCGAATTTTTCCGAAAAAGTGCTGAAACTGTCTGATGCGTCAACAAATTTCTGTTGGCGCATATTTTAAAATATAACCAAAAAGCAGAACCTACATATCGCAGCCGTACTTTTTTACAAATACCGGAAGTTCTGCTTTTTCTTCCCCTGCCGTTTAGAGCAGGCGGATCGTGTTTATCTTTGGGAAATATACCGCTATACGGGTGCTTGCTATAGATGCGGAGGTTGTTGTAAAATAGATGCAGCAGCCTCCTTTTTGATGCGCTGTTTTGCAGGCGGGGCGTTCAGATGCCGTTTGGATGCTGTTTGGATGTACCTTATAGACAAGGAGGTTTGCCATGATAAAGATTCTGATCGTAGAGGACGAGCCTGCCATCGCGGATCTGGTGGTGCTCAGTCTGAAAAAAGCAGGTTACCGGTGCAGGTGCGCCTATGACGGCAAAGAAGCCGCGGATCTGATCGAGGAGGGCGGATTTGACCTGATCCTGCTGGATATTATGATTCCGAAGATAGACGGATTTGAATTGATGCCTTATATCCGGGAATGTGAGATCCCGGTGATCTTTCTCACCGCCAGAGGCGCTTTGGAAGACCGGGTGCGGGGGCTTCGCATGGGCGCGGAAGATTACATTGTAAAACCCTTTGAGATAGCGGAACTGCTGGCCCGTGTGGAGGTGGTGCTGCGGCGTTACCACAAAACGGACGCCTGTTTTACTATCGGCGGCCTGACCATAGACACCCGTTCCATGAAGGTGACGCGGGACGGGGCGGAGATCGCCCTGACCCCGAAAGAATATGAGCTTCTGCTGTTGTTCGCGCGTACGCCCAACACAGCGCTGTATCGGGATCGGATCTATGAGCAGGTCTGGGGCGGAGAACTGGAGTTTGGCAGTAAGACGGTGGATCTCCATGTGCAGCGGCTCAGGAAAAAGGTAGGCTGGGAGAAGCAGCTGCGGGCAGTAAATAAAGTGGGTTACCGGCTGGAGGTGACGCCATGAAGTTTCGCTTCAAGATCACGCTGGCCATGGTCAGCCTGCTGTCTTTATTGTTTGGCGCAGGCGGCGCGGCGATGATCTCCGATTCCTTTCAGAAGGCTGTGGAAAGGGAATCCCGAACATTCCGGGAGGCGTCCGGGTTGCTTCTGGAAACGCTGGAGACAGTGAACGGAATTGAGGGCTGGGCCAACGAACGGGAATTGATCGGTTCCCTGAAGCAGTTGGCGCAGGAAGATACATTTCCCCTTGTGAGGCTTACAGACGGGGAAAGTCTTTTGTACGCCCGCGGAGAGGCAAATGACTGCTTTCAGGATCTGGCCCGTCCGGCGCAGAAGGGCAAGATGGCGCTGGGATATTTCAGGGATGACCGGGAAACCTTATATGTGCAGACCACGGTAGCTCTCAAGCTGGGAGAGTCCCGGCTTTGTCTGGATCTCGGAAAGAGTCTTTCGGATATTTATGAGACCTGCCTGCAGGAGCAGCGGGCTTATATCAAGATTTTTCTTGTGATGCTTGTTCTTTGCGGGCTGTTTTCGTATTTTATGGCGTCTGTTCTGACCAGACCCCTTGGCAGGCTGTCGGCGGCCGCAAAGGAGATCGCTTCCGGAAATCTGTCCTGCCGTTCCGGTATTTCTTCCAAGGATGAGATCGGGGACCTTTCCAGAGACTTTGATATCATGGCCGGGCAGGTGGAGCAGAGTGTCCTGCGGCTCAAAGAAGAAGCAGAACGGCGGGAGCAGTTTATGGGGAGCTTCGCCCACGAACTGAAAACGCCGATGACCGCTGTGATCGGGTATGCGGATCTGCTGCGGGGAGAGTCCCTTGACAGGGAAGAAGCGGCCCGTGCGGCCAATTA
>CANQQN010000048.1 GCA_947625995.1 uncultured Lachnospiraceae bacterium | reverse complement strand
GAGTTTACAACAATATTTCAAAAAAAGTACGGGGAGAATCCGGCGCAAAAAATCCGCCGGTTTCACAGCAAACGGGCATCGCGGCAAACTACAAAAAGCCGCGCGTTTACAAGAAACCGACGGATCTTATTTACTTTTTCACCAGCATGGTGGCGTATCCGTTCTCCCGCAGTTGTTTTTCCAGTTCCACTGCGTCCTGCATCTCCCGGAATGCGCCTACAAATACTTTATAGTAGCCGTCCTCATAGATCACATAGGCAGGAAAGCCCTCGCTCACCAGTTCCTCTAAAAGCTTTCTCGCATTGGCCTCCACACGGAACACTCCCACCTGCACCTTATAATAAGGCTCCTGCGAGAGGATGCTGTCCAAAATTCCCTGTACAATGGCCTGCACCACATTCTGATAATTTTCATCAAACAGCTTGTTGTCCGCATCGGAATCCAAAAATCCCGCCTGCACAAGGACCGCAGGCATCTGTGTGCGTTTTAAGACGATCAGGTTCGGCCGTTCCTCCACGCCTCGATTCACAAATCCCAGCGATTCCAGATTATTGTTGATGGCGTTTGCCATATCTGCTTTCTTCCCGCTGTTGTCATACACAAAAGATTCCACGCCGGATGCCTGATTCGGCTCCGGGAACGCATTCCTGTGCAGAGAGACAAAATAATCCGCGCCTTCGTTGTTAGCGGTCATTGCCCGCTCATAGGGCGTCCGGTACACATCCGACGTGCGGGTATACACCACATCCACACCGTTTTGCTTCAACTGCTCCCCTACATCCTGCGCCAGTTTCAGATTATCGTCCTTTTCTCTCCGGTCACGAAACACGGCGCCGTAGTCCCTGCCGCCATGTCCTGCATCAATCGCTACTTTTTCCGCCAATTTTATACTTCCATTCTGCATTCTTTTTTATAGCATATGCAAAAAGGAATATTTGGTGAACCAAGGAAAGCACCCTTCTGACAACTCTGAATTTCTAAATTTTGCGGGCGCCGTCGCCAATATCCACCACATAAAAATCAGCCGCATACCCGATCTTTTCCTGATAGATCCTGCCGACCTCCCTGATAAACGCGTCCACACAGTCTTCCTCCAGAATACTGACTGTGCAACCGCCAAATCCCGCTCCGGTCATCCGGGAGCCGATCACGCCCTTCTGGGCCCATGCGGCTTCCACCAGAGTGTCCAATTCGGGGCCTGTGACTTCATAATCATCCCTGAGAGAAATATGGGACTGGTTCATCAGTTGTCCGAATTCTTTCAGGTTTCCCTTCTTCAGCGCCTGAACCGCCTGCATGGTCCGCTGATTTTCTGTAACCGCGTGGCGCACTCTGCGCACACGGACAGGGTCGGAAATGATCTCCTTTGTCTCCTCAAAGGCTTCCGTAGTCAGTTCTCCCAGAGAACTGATATCCAAGACTGTCTGCAGTTCTGCCAGAGAACGATCGCACTCGCTTCTGCGTTCATTGTATTTGCTGTCGCCAAGTCCCCTCTTTTTGTTGCTGGAGCAGATGACGATCCTGTATCCTTTCATATCCAAAGGCGCGTATTGATAGTTCAGATTGCTGGTATCCAGAAAAATGGCATTGTCCTTCTTGCCCATGGCGATGGAAAACTGATCCATGATCCCGCAATTGACGCCGTTAAATTTATTTTCGGAGTACTGGCAGAAAAGAGCGATATCTGTCATAGACATATCAAAGCCAAAGAAATCCTTCAGCATAACCGCAGTCGCAACTTCCACCGAAGCAGAGGAAGAAAGACCGGAACCGTTCGGAATGCTCCCGTAAAGCAGGATATCAAATCCTTCGTCAACCCTGTAGCCTTTCTGGTGAAAGGTCCACATGACGCCCTTGGGATAATTGGTCCAGCCAAATTTCTTGTGAAAATATAATTCCTCCAGAGAAGATTCCGATATACCAAGATGAGAAAAATTCAGGGAAAACAGGCGAAGCTTTTTGTCCTCCCGTTTTCTCGCTATCACATATGTACCGATGGTCAGCGCGCACGGGAACACGTGTCCCCCGTTGTAATCGGTGTGCTCCCCGATCAGGTTCACCCGGCCCGGCGCAAAATAGGCGCGTATATCTCCGCCATCCCCATACAGTTCCTTAAACTTTTGTATCAGCTTCTCTTTCATAGCTCTCCCCTTCTGTTTTTGTCCTCGGCTCCCACAAAGCTTCTGTCAAAAGTAATGTCACAGCAGTAATCCCCGTCCTCTATCTGCAGGATTTCCTGAAGCCTTCTTTTGATATCTTCCTCCCTTTCCTCGTCAAATGCAAAGGGAACCTGCATATCAAAGATAAGGCGGGTCTTTCCGTCCTTTTTTACCAGTTGAAAATCATGAATGGACAGCCGTTCATCCAGATCGCGGAGAATGGAGATGACACGCTTTCTGGCATAACTGACTTCTTTGGAATTCAGATCTACCGGATCCATATGGATGACAAGGAAGATCCCCAATTCCTGCTTCGCGTCACGCTCTATCCGGTCGATCAGTTCATGGGCCTTCACAAGGCTCTCCTCGCTTGAAATCTCCCCATGAATAGAGGCCATGAGGCGGGTAGGTCCATAACTGTGAACGATCAGATCATGGGTGCCGCAGATTCCTTTGTATTTTTCCACGAAATCCGTGATCTCCCTGTAGACCTCCGGCTCCACCGGTGCGCCCAGAAGCGGCTCCGATGCGTCTCTGATAATGGTTACGGCAGCCCAGACAATAAACAGCGCGACGATCACGCCGATATATCCGTCAATATTGATATCCAGCAAATAATAAATGAGTAAGGAAACCAGCGTAGCCCCGGTGGCAATCACATCGCCCAGCGCGTCCATGGCCGTGGCCTCCATCACCTTTGACTGGATCCGCTTACCCAGCCTGCGGTTGAAATACGCCATCCAAAGCTTGACGCCTATGGAAAGCAGAAGTCCCGCCACCGCTATCCATTGAAACGTCATGGCGCGCGGATGCAGGATCTTATTGACAGATTCCTTAAAGAAGGTGATCCCGACCTCGATCACCAGAAAGGCCACCACCAGCGCCGTAATATATTCCATCCGGCCATGTCCGAACGGGTGATCCTCATCCGCCGGCTTATTCGCCATTTTGACGCCGGCGAAGCTGATAATATTGGAAACTCCGTCGGACAGATTGTTAAAAGCATCCGCCGTGACAGAAACGCTGTGGGTCAGAGCGCCAAGCAGAAACTTCAGCAAAAACAAAACTATATTACAGATCATGGCGACACTGCTGCCCAGAATCCCGTACGCAGTCCGTACACCGCTGTCCTTTACCTGATCATAATCCTTGATAAATGTTTTAACCAGCCATTGTACCATCTGATCTCCTTTGCCCCGCAAGGCTTTCAGAATCGTTTTGTCCCATCAGCAAAAGACGATCTCAAAATGAGAATTTATCTTCAAAGTACTGCAGAAGATCTGTAATCTTCACACGTTCCTGCTCCATGGAATCACGGTCCCGGACGGTCACTGCGCCGTCCTCCTCTGAATCAAAATCATAGGTAATACAGAAGGGCGTACCGATCTCGTCCTGCCGGCGGTAACGTTTTCCGATGTTGCCTCTGTCATCAAACTCACAGTTGTATTTCTTTGTAAGCATGTGAAATACCTTTTCCGCGCCTTCATTGAGCTTCTTGGAGAGAGGCAGTACGCCGATCTTTACGGGCGCAAGGGCGGGATGAAAACGAAGCACGGTGCGCATATCGCCGCCTTCCAGTTCTTCCTCATCATATGCGCCGCAAAGGAATGCGAGAACCACACGGTCCGCGCCCAAAGAGGGCTCGATCACATAGGGAATGTATTTTTTGTTTTGGCCGTCGTCAAAGTAACTCATATCTACTTTGGAAACTTCCTGATGACGGGTCAGATCATAATCCGTGCGGTCTGCGATGCCCCACAGTTCACCCCAGCCGAAGGGGAATAAAAACTCAATATCGGAGGTCGCCTTGCTGTAAAAAGACAACTCTTCCTTTTCGTGATCCCGGACACGCATTTCCTCATCCTTCATGCCCAGACTCTTTAACCAGTCGATACAGTACTGTTTCCAGTATGCGAACCATTCCAGATCCGTATCCGGCTCGCAGAAAAACTCCAGTTCCATCTGTTCAAACTCTCTGGTACGGAAGGTGAAATTGCCGGGCGTGATCTCATTGCGGAAGGATTTCCCGATCTGGGCGATCCCGAAAGGAATCTTCTTGCGGGAGGTTCTCTGTACATTTTTAAAATTCACAAAAATACCCTGCGCGGTCTCCGGACGGAGATACACTGTATTTTTGGCATCCTCCGTCACGCCCTGAAAGGTTTTGAACATCAGATTAAATTCCCGGATATCGGTAAAATTATGCTTGCCGCAGGAAGGACAGGGAACCTGATTTTCCTCGATAAACGCCTTCATCTGGTCATGGCTCCACGCATCCACAGTGCCGTCCAGCGCAATGCCTTTTTCTTCTGCAAAATTCTCTATCATCTGGTCTGCGCGGAAACGCTCATGACATTCTTTGCAGTCCATGAGAGGATCGCTGAAGCTGCCAAGATGGCCGGACGCCACCCATGTCTGGGGATTCATCAGAATAGCACAGTCCACGCCTACATTATAAGGGCTCTCGGTGACAAACTTCTGCCACCATGCCTTCTTGACGTTATTTTTCAATTCCACGCCCAGATTCCCGTAGTCCCAAGTATTGGCAAGCCCTCCGTAGATCTCCGAGCCGGCATACACAAATCCTCTGGCCTTTGCCAGCGCAACAATTTTCTCCATCGTTTTTTCCATGTATTGTATCCTCTTTTCTATCATTTTCTGTTTCAAGTATTATAACTTTTCTTTTTCTCCTTTTCAATAAGAAAATGACAGACTTTGCTTTTTCTTGGATCAAAAGATGATCTTCTTGATCTTTTTGGAAAAGATGTAGACAGAATCTGAAAGCACATCCTCCTGCGCGACATGGGTCTTATTTACCTGCCGCACCATCTCCTCCAGCTTCTCTTTTGTGTAATCCTTCCGGGCGGGAAGCAGGATCACCTCATGGACAGAACTTGGGATTATGTAAAAATCGCTGCCTATCGTCATGGCAAACTTCGACAACACGGTCGGATAAAGCATGCACGCAGCGCCGTACTGGCGCAGGTAATTGGTCAGAACATACATATTGTCGTCCACACATACCTGATGTACGTCTTCCCGCTCAATTTCGGCGGCATCCTGCAACAGGGTCTCCCTGATCACTTCATTCATGCTCTTTAACTCTATAGGCAGCTTTTTCTGGGAATTTTTCATGGCCACCTCATACAGATCGTCCAGCCCGGCCTTCCACATCTGCATATGAGAATTGTAGATCTGGATCATGATATCCCCCATGGTATCGTGACGCAGCCTGCAGTAAAATACAATGGCAAGATCCAATGTACGTATATGGGGAATCTTCGCAAGCTGTTCCCTGTTCCTGTCGTAATTGATGAGCTTAAAAAATATATGTTCCCTGATTTGATCATAGTCCTTAAAAAACTCTATATCAATGGTATCTGCCTTGTCCTTTTCATATTTGTAAAAATCCGTGATCTCTCCCACAATACTTCCGATAGGCTCTCCCTTTTGGTACTCTTCAAAATATTCATTGAGATACAACGCCGGCGCAATGGTGCTGCCCTCCCGGAACACCATCAGTCCGTCCATCTTTTTGGAATTATTCTTCATCATACTGTGAATTTCTATTTTCTCTTTGCTACTTAATTCTTTCTTAACAGATTCTACTACACAATTTTTAAATTCTTCATATTCCATTTTATCTCTCCTTATATTTAATTATTTTATTCTTATATATTTTGTTACCTCATGTTCTAATTATATTTTATAACATATCCATTTGTCAATCTTATTTTTTATTTTTTTCAGGTGTTTATGTATAAAACCGGCAAAACCGTTGATACTACCAATAGAAATTGTCTTCTTCCCCCGACAATTTCGCTACAAAAGAGAAATAGTAATACTTATCCTCCCCTTATAAATCCCCCTGCGCCATATGCGGCGCCGGGGGATTTTCCATTTTGCCCGATCCTGTTACGCTCTAATTTTCTTGCATACAGCGCTATAATCTGATAAAATATACAGAAATCAAACGCTGAGAGGAGCTGCACGATTCCATGCTTGTCCATATTTTGCTTTCCATACCTGTGATCTTCGCCTTTCTGGTAATCCTCATCCGCATTGTCGGTGTCAGGGAAATCCCACTTGGTCCGCGCAAGATCAGATTATCCGTCGAACCGGCTTTCTCCGGAGAAACCGTCACAGCCTCCGACATCCTCGACGTGGTAGGCTGGGCTTTGTTTATCAGGTTCTTTTTTTACCTGCTGAGCGTCTACATTCTCCCGCTGTTCGATGTGGGTGAAGTCTCCAACCTCCCGACCATGTGGGGAAACTGGGACGGCAGCCACTACATCAACCTTGCAAAGCTGGGATATGAAAACTTTACAGAAGACGGCGAGCATCTTTTTGTAGTCTTCTTCCCGCTGTATCCATGGCTGATCCGAATCGTGCATCTGATCATTCCCGATTATTACCACTGTGCTTATATCGTAACCAACGTCTGCTTTGTGGCCGGCTGCTGCTTTTTCTACGCGCTGGTTGCCAATGAATACACCAAAAAGATCGCATTCCGGGCCGTTCTTCTGTTATCCCTGTTCCCCGTGTCATTTTTCTTTGGCGCCGTCCGCACGGAAAGTCTTTTTTTCCTGACTTCCGCCGCATGTCTGTATTACATCCGCAAGCATCAATTTCCCGCGGCAGGCATCTGGGGGGCTCTGGCCGCCCTTTCACGGATGCAGGGGCTTCTCCTTGTGATCCCCGCGGCTGTAGAAGTGCTGGTGTTTTATAAACCTTTCACCATGCTGAAGGAAAAAAGATTCCGGGATTTCTGGAAGCTCTGCTACCAAAAAGTTCTCTTTATCGCGGTCATGGGCGTCGGCACATTGATCTATCTTGGTGTAAATTACAAAGCTACCGGGAATCCTTTTCAATTCCTGATCTACCAAAAAGAACACTGGTTTCAGGGTTCCACTTATTTTACAAACACGCTGCGGACTATGTGGGAGCAGATCGGAAGCGATCCTGTCACAAACCGAACCTTATGGATCCCCCAGTTGGCGATCTTTGCCTTTGCCCTGATCATATTGATCTACGGCCTGCGCCGTGTGTCTGTTACACATTCCGCATACTTTTTTGTATATTTTCTTATGAATTATTCCATTACATGGCCTCTCAGCACAGCCAGATATATGACCTGCGCGCTGCCGATGTTTATGGTACTGGCGATGGGAAGCCATAAGCATCCCCTTATCTACAAGGCGCTCTTGGTCATATTTACCTCGTTTACGGCGCTGTTCTTGCCGCTGTTTTTGAAAAACGTGAATTTCTATTAATAGAAAACGGAGGTCCACATGTTTGATTATCATATGCACACCTGTTATTCGGGAGACAGCGACGCTCCTGTGGAGGATATGATCGAGGCAGCCATAAAAAAGGGCCTGTCCTCCATCTGTATCACCGACCATCACGACCCGGATTTTCCACAGGATGAATGCGACTTTACTCTCAACACGGACAGCTACTTTCCCGCAATGGAGTCGTTCCGGGAAAAATACCGTTCTAAGATCGACGTCCGCATCGGCGTGGAGCTTGGCCTGCAGCCCCACCTTGGACCTTATTTCGCGGATTATATCAAAAATTATCCTTTTGATTTTATTATCGGCTCCACCCATGTGGCGGGAGGGCAGGACGTTTATTACCCTGCATATTACAAGGGCAGGAACGAATCCGAAGCTTACGGGGAATATTTTGAGACCGTCCTTGAAAATCTTAACGCCTTTTCCGATATAGACGTCTGCGGTCATCTGGACTATGTGGTGAGATACGGTCCCAACAAAAACCGATACTATACTTACGAAGCATACGCAAGCTATCTGGAGCCTATCCTTAAGCTCCTTATAGAAAAAAATATCGGTCTGGAAGTCAATACCGGCGGCTATAAGCGGGGGCTTGGCACCACCAATCCCATGCCGGATGTGATCCGCCGGTATCTGTCCTTGGGCGGAGAGATCATCACTCTTGGCGCCGACGCCCACACGCCGGATATGGTTGCCTACGAATTTCCAAGGGCCGTGGCCCTTTTAAAAGAGTGCGGCGTCAGATACCTCTGCACCTTTCAACAGAGAAAACCCGTTTTTCATAAGCTGTGATCCCACTGCCGCGCCAAAAAATCCTCATACACCACGGATCCGTCGCGAAGCTTTGCCACATGTTTTTTGACCGCCTCCACGGTGCGATCGATCTCCTCCATGGAGGTTCCTGCCCCCAGGGTCAGCCGGAGGGAACCGTTGGCCAGACCGTCCGGAAGGCCGATGGCTTTCAATACATGGGAGGGTTCCGTAGAACCTGTGGTACAGGCGCTTCCCCCCGACGCGCAGATTCCGTCCATATCCAGCAGCACCAGCAGATTTTCTCCCTCGATAAACTGAAAACTGAAATTCGCATTGTTTGGCAGCCTCATTTTGCGGCTGCCGTTTAATCTTGTATAGGGAACCTCGGACAGGATCCTGTCGATCAGATGATCCCGCAGTACCCTTTCTTTTTCTGCCCGTTCCAAAAGAGTCTTTTTACACATGGCTACGGCGGCGCCGAATCCCACGATCCCGGCGACATTTTCCGTGCCTGCCCGCAGCTTTCTCTCCTGCGCGCCTCCATGCAAAAACGGCGTCATGGGCACCCGTTCTCCGACATACAAAAACCCTACTCCCTTTGGCCCGTAACATTTATGTCCGCTGGCGCTCATCAAATCGATCTGCATTTCTCTCACATCGATGGACATCTGGCAAAATGCCTGTACCGCGTCCGTATGGAATAAGATTCCTCTTTCATGGGCAATCTGTCCGATCTGGCTGACAGGCTGAAGGGTTCCGATCTCGTTGTTTGCGAACATGACCGAGATAAGGACCGTATCCTTCCGTATAGCCTGTTTCAGTGTGTGCGGCGAGACAAACCCCTGCTCGTTTACAGGCAGATAGGTCACTTCAAAGCCTCTTTTTTCAAGATACTCACATGTATGAAGAATCGCATGATGCTCGATCTGCGTAGTGATGATATGCCTGCCTTTTTTTTGCAGGCTTTCCGCCACAGCCTTCAGGGCCCAGTTGTCGCTTTCCGTTCCGCCGCCGGTAAAAAAAATTTCCTGCTCCTTCGCATGGATCATATCGGCGATCACGCCCCGCGCCTTTTCCACAGCCTTCCTTGAGGAAACTGCCAGCCTGTAGCTGCTGGAAGGATTTCCATAATATTCCTGAAGATAAGGAAGCATCGCATCCAGTACTTCCGGCGCTGTCTGTGTCGTGGCAGCATGGTCAAGATAAATAAATTCTCCCATGGAACTGCTCCTTCCCCTGATTTTTCACAGCATTCACAAAGCGCCTTTTCGTTCTGTGATTTTTTTTTATTCATATACTGTAAGAAAAAGCATGGCAAAGAATCCTATGAATAATAAAAAAATCATTCTGAAAGGCACTCTGATCCTGACGGTCACCGGAGTCCTTACCCGGCTCATCGGTTTTTATTATAGAATATTCCTTTCCCACAGGATTGGTGCGGAACAGCTGGGCATCTACCAGTTGATCTTTCCCCTGCTCGTACTGTTCTTTTCCTTAACCTCCTCCGGCATCCAGCTTGTGATCTCAAGGCAGGTGGCCGCAAATGCCTGCAGGCCGGGCGTACAAAACGATCCGGACGCGTGCAGTTCCAAACAGATCCTTGCGATCGGGCTTATGATCTCTCTTTTTCTCTCTCTGATCGCCGTAGTCCTTATGTGCCATTACGGAGAATTTCTTGCGTCGGAGTTTCTCGGGGAACCCCGCTGCGCCCCGCTATTGAAGATCGCTGCTTTCTGCGTTCCCCTTTCCTCCGTTCATATGTGCGTGGAGGGATATTATCTTGGCCAGCGCAAAACCGCTGTTCCCGCCGCGTGCGGTCTGATCGAGCAGCTTGTGCGGGTATTCTCCGTATGGCTCATCTGCCGCATTTCACTGGCAGAGGGACGGCAGATCACTGTGGAAGCGGCTGTATACGGACTTCTTCTCGGAGAAGCAGCCTCCACCCTCATCAGTATGACCGCTCTGTCCTTTGAACGAAAAATGCCGATCTCTTCCCTTCGCCTTGACTGCGTCAGGACTACTCTGGAGGCTTTTTTCAGACAGGGTATCCCGCTCACTGCCAACAAAGTATTTATAAATCTGTTGCAGAGTCTGGAGGCCGTGCTGATCCCCGCGAGACTGCGGATGTATGGGCTGACTACAGCCGAAAGCCTCAGCATTTACGGCGTGCTTACCGGTATGGCGCTTCCTTTTATCCTGTTTCCGTCCACACTGACAAATTCAGCCTCCGCCATGCTGCTGCCAACAGTGGCGCAGGCACAGGCAAGCCATGAAGAAAACTCCCTGCGCAGCACCGTGGAATATACGGTGAAATACTGCCTGCTCCTTGGTATATTCTGCACGGGCATTTTTGTAGTCTTTGGCCGTCAGATCGGTATCGCCGTATTTCACAACAAGCTTGCCGGCAGATTTCTCTGCGTCCTCGGATGGATCTGTCCCCTGCTTTATATTTCTTCCACCTTGGGCAGTGTCCTCCACGGGCTGGGGAAAACCACCACGGTTTTTCTGATCAATCTGAACAGTCTGGTCCTGCGCATTTTGTTTGTGCTGTTCCTGATACCCCGGTTTTCCATTCTCGGATATCTCTGGGGTATGCTGGCCTGCCATGTTTTGTCTACGCTTTTGTATCTGGTGATCTTAAAAAAGACCATCTCCTTTCACATTCCGGCATGGGACTTTATCGGAAAGCCCGGCATCTCCATGGCTGCGGCCTGCAGCCTTGCAAGAGGACTGCTGCTTATGTGGACGCCTCTGTCCCTTTTGGGGCTGCTCCTCGTGATAGGAAGCTGTTCAGTCTGTTACCTGATACTGATCCTGATTCTGGGGTGCCTGAAGGAATTTGACCTTCGCTACAAGGTCTTGGGGAAACAGAAAATACATTGACTTTCATAGCGTTTGGCAATATAATAAAGTCTGTGCCCAAATAGGACACAGACTTTTACAATTGGAGGAAATCAAATGAATCTGGTGTTTAAACGCAAGCTTCCGATCCCCATGGATATCAAGATGCAGTATCCGCTTTCTCCGAAGCTTGCTGATATAAAAAAACAACGCGACAAAGAGATCCGGGACGTATTTACAGGCGATTCCGACAAATTTTTGGTTGTGATCGGCCCCTGTTCCGCAGACAATGAGGAAGCCCTCTGTGATTATGTAAACCGGCTTGCCCGGGTACAGGAAAAGGTTTCCGACAAACTGATCCTGATCCCCCGGATCTATACCAATAAGCCCCGCACTACCGGCGAGGGCTACAAAGGCATTCTCCATCAGCCGGATCCGAAAAAGCGCCGGATATC
>CANQQN010000047.1 GCA_947625995.1 uncultured Lachnospiraceae bacterium | reverse complement strand
TGGTAGTCATGATGGTCATCTTGCGGTCCCTGTCATTCTCAATGGTACGGGAAGCCATGACGCCGGGCACACCGCAACCGCTGCCGATGAGCATGGGGATAAAGGATTTTCCGGAAAGACCAAACTTGCGGAAGATCCTGTCCATGATAAAGGCCACGCGGGCCAGATAACCGCAGGCTTCCAGAATGGCAAGTAAAATGAACAGCACCAGCATCTGGGGCACAAAGCCCAGCACCGCGCCTACACCGCCGACAATACCGTCAAGCACCAGTCCCTTCAGCCAGTCCGCGCAGCCGATGGCGTCCAGCGCGCCCTCGATCAGAACAGGAATGCCGGGAACCCAGATCCCGTAATCCGATGTATCGGGCACATTGGGATTGGGTTCCTCCTCCGTGCCCAGAGCCGTTTCCAGATATGCGGAAATATCATAGCCTTCCTCCGCCAGAGAATCTCCGTAAGTGCCCACCGCTTCTTCAAACGCGCCGTAATCTTCCTCTTCCATGGCTCCGAGGATATCCTCCGCGCCGATGACGCCTGCCTCCGCCGCGTCGGCGACCGTAGTCCTCAGATCGTCCGTCCAGACGTTTTCTGCGGCAAACTCCGTCATTGCTTCCTCATAGTCGCCGGTGCCGATGCCAAACAGATGCCAGCCGTCGCCAAATACGCCGTCGTTGGCCCAGTCTGTGGCTATGGTGCCCACCGTGGTCACAGAAATATAATAGACCACAAACATGATCACCGCAAAAATAGGCAGCGCCAGCCACCGGTTGGTGACTACCTTGTCGATCTTGTCGGAGACCGTCAGCTTCTGGCCTGTTTTGTTTCTGGTACAGCACTCTCCGATGATCTTTGAAATATATACATACCGCTCATTTGTGATGATGCTTTCCGTATCGTCGTCAAAAGCGTCCTCAAGCGCCTTAATATCCGCCTGCACGTCGGGCGTCTGGCTCATGAGGCTTTCAATCTTATCGTCTTTTTCCAAAAGCTTGATAGCAAAAAAGCGCTTCTGTTCTTCCTTTACATCTGTGCCAAGCTTCCCTTCCACATTGGCGATCACAGACTCTACCTGATCCGCAAACTGATGTACCGGCCGGAATGTACCTTTCTTTGCCGCGTCCACCGCCATCTGCGCGGCCTTGTCAATGCCTGTTCCCTTCAGCGCGGAGATCTCCACCACCGGACAGCCAAGGCTTTTGCTCAACTTATCGATATGTATCTTATCGCCGTTCTTCTGCACTACGTCCATCATGTTTACTGCCATGACCACCGGGATGCCAAGCTCCATCAGCTGTGTGGACAGATACAGATTCCTTTCGATATTGGTGCCGTCCACGATATTGAGGATCGCGTCCGGGCGTTCGCCTACCAGATAATTTCTTGCCACCACTTCCTCCAGCGTGTAGGGAGAAAGGGAGTAAATACCCGGAAGATCCATAATGGTAATGCTCTTGTCGCTCTTTAATTTTCCTTCTTTTTTCTCCACCGTAACGCCGGGCCAATTTCCCACAAATTGATTGGAACCGGTCAGGGCATTGAACAAGGTGGTCTTTCCGCTGTTGGGATTTCCTGCCAACGCTATTTTCATCGCCGCTCATTCCTTTCGTTTCCGTGCGTTTTGCACACATATTTTACAGGTCTTTCATTCACCGGGAGCCTGCGCCGGTATCGGCAGACGCCTGAAATAACAGAGAAAACCTTTCGGATTAGATATATCTAACTATATTAGATATAACTAACCTAATTAGATGTAGCTAACCGTCTGCCATAAATAAAATCCTTATTGAACAAGGATCATCTCAGCGTCTGCTTTTCGCAGGGACAGTTCATATCCCCTTACCGTCACTTCCACAGGATCGCCAAGAGGCGCCACCTTTCTCACGAAAATGCCTACGCCTTTTGTAATGCCCATATCCATGATACGTCTCTTCACCGGGCCTTCACCGGTAAGCTTTGTGACGGTTACCGTCTGTCCGCAGGGAATCTCCCTTAATGTTTTCATATGCTGTGCTTCCTTTCCTCCTGAGATTTCACGTGATGACGCGCGCCGGAAAGCCTGCGCCTGCCGACACTTGCGGATTGTTTCCATATACTGTACCGCCGTCATACCATGATCTTGTTGGCCATGTCCTTTCCGATGGCCACTCTGGACTCCTTCACATTGACAATGATGTTTCCTTCTGTCTCTGAGACAACAGTCACCGTGCCGCCTGTGACAAAGCCCAGATTCTCAAGAAAACGCCTTGTTTCTTCCTTGCCGCCTACTTTTTTGATCGTAGCGGATTCCCCATTTCCAACCATCGTTAAAGGCATACCATCAACCTCTTTCTTTTGATTTGATCACTGTTAGTATATGCTAACTTTGGTTAGTTGTCAATAACTTTGTGAAAAAATTTTTGACGTTTTCTTTTTCGATGATCCGCTTTGACCGTCCCGGAATATAGAAAAACGGAGGATCAGATCCCCCGTTTTTTCTTCCACACACCGCTTTTATAAAAAATAAAGGACAATGACGTGCCGATGATCCAGCCCACCGGCCATGACATCCAGATGCCCGTCTCCCGAAAGGACATGGAAAACAGAAAGGCCAGCACCACCCGCAGCACCAGATCCGTAAAGGTGGTGATCATAAAATATCCCATGGCGCCGCTGCCCCTGAGTACGCCGTCGCTGACCAGCTTCACGCAGGCGATAAAGTAAAAGGGTGTCACGATCCGGAGGAAATTCCTGCCGGTCTCCATGGCAAGAGCAGAACTGCCCTCATTCATAAACATCCGCAGCACCGGCCCGGAAAACCCGAAATAGCAGCCGAAAAACAGCGCCGCCGTCACGAGCCCGAACACCATGCCTGCCCGCCAGCCTGCATTTACCCGCTCCGTCTTTCCTGCACCGATATTCTGGGCGGTAAAGCTGGAAATGCCGTTGCCCAGCGTCGTAAAGCAGGTGATGGTAAAGGTATTCAGCTTCACCGCGGCGGAATAGCCCGCAATGACGCTGGAGCCAAAGCTGTTCACCAGCCCCTGCACGAACATATTGCCAATGGAGATAAAACTCTGCTGCAGAATGCTGGGCACCGCGATCACAGCGATATTCGCAAGCATCCCCCTGTCAAAAAAAGGAAAACTGCCCACAGTCTTTACCTCAGAAAGCCGCTTCGCAAGTACGATCAGGGAGAGCACGCAGGCCACACCCTGCGCAAGAAAGGTGGCCCATGCCACACCGGCCACGCCCCACTTGAATACCGCCACAAACAGCCAATCAAGGATCACATTGCCCACCGAGGAGCAGATGAGAAAATACAGGGGCGTCCTGCTGTCGCCGAGGCTGTTGAAAATACCGGTGGCCACATTATATAAATAAAGAAACAGAAATCCGCCGATATAGATCTTTAAATACAGATCGCCGTCCTGAAAGATATTGTCCGGGGTACGCAAAAGCGCCATGAAAAGATGGCTGGTGAGAAGTCCCGCCACCGTCAGCGCCGCCGCCAGAATACTGCCCGCGATCAGGGTAGTAAACACCGCCGTCTTCATTGTCTTGTACCGTTTGGCTCCAAAAAACCGGCTGACTACCACGGAACAGCCGATCTGGCTGCCGATGGCGATAGCCATAAAGATCATGGTCACCGGATAGCTGGCGCCCACGGCCGCAAGGGCGTCCTCCCCGGCGAATTTTCCGGCAATAACGCTGTCCGCGATATTATACAGTTGTTGAAAGACCACGCCCACAAACATAGGCAGGGTAAACCGGAGAAGCACCGGAAAAGGCTTCCCCTCCGTCAGATCTTTTACCATGAAACGCTCCGTTAATGCTTAAAGTGCCTCATGCCGGTAAATACCATGGCAATGCCGTATTCGTTACATTTCTTGATAGAATCCTCGTCCCGGATGGAACCGCCGGGCTGGATAATGGCGGTGATGCCCGCCTGATGGGCCGCCTCCACACAGTCGTCGAAGGGGAAGAACGCGTCCGATGCAAGCACCGCGCCCTTTGTGGCGTCGGGGCCGATGAGTTCCGCCGCGTGTTCAATGGACTGTTTGGTGGCCCACACCCGGTTCACCTGTCCCGGTCCGATACCCACGGACTGTTTATTCTTCGCAAGGGCGATACCGTTGGATTTTACAAATTTCACCATCTTCCATGCGAAGAGCAGATCTTCCATCTGCTCCGGCGTAGGAGCAGTGTTGGTGACCACCTTCGGCTCCTCCTCCGGAAGCAGCTTGCTGTCGATGGTCTGTACGATCAGGCCGCCGTTGACCTTCTTCAGATCGTAGGCTGCAGGATCCTGCGGCACCTGAATATCTTTTAATTCCAGCACACGCACGTTTTTCTTCTGGCGGAAAAGCTCCAGCGCTTCGGCATCATAAGCCGGGGCGACGATCACCTCCAAAAACACCTTGTACATAGACTGGGCAAGGGCAAGCGTCATAGGACGGTTCATCACCACGATGCCGCCGTATACGGAAACCTTGTCTGCCGCAAAGGCCTTCTCCCAAGCCTCCTCAATGGTATCCGCGGAGCCCACGCCGCAGGGATTGCCGTGCTTGCAGGCAACCACTGTAGGCTCGGTGAATTCTTTCAGAAGCTCCAGCGCGCCGTTGGTATCATTGATATTGTTGAAGGAAAGCTCCTTGCCGTTTAACTGCACCGCATCTACGATAGAGCCTGTCTTTTTGCCTACCTCCCGGTAAAAAGCGGCCTTCTGATGGGGATTCTCGCCGTAGCGCATATCCTGCACTTTTTCAAAGGTCATGGTAAGGGTCTCGGGAAGATCGTTGTAGCCTCTCTCCTTCTTTAAGTAATCCGCGATCATCGTATCATAATTGGAGGTATGCATAAATACCTTCTGCATCAGGTAAAATTTGGTATCCAGTGATACGGAGCCGTTCTCCTTCAATTCGGAAAGCACCTTTCCATAGTCCGCAGGATCTACCACAACGGCCACATCCTGATAATTCTTCGCGGCGCTGCGAAGCATAGTAGGGCCGCCGATATCAATGTTTTCCACAGCCTCCGCTCTGGTAACGCCTTCCTTGAGGATCGTCGCCTTGAAGGGATACAGGTTTACGATCACCATGTCGATAGGCGTAATGTGCAGGTCTTCGATCTGCTTCATATGGTCGGGATTGGAACGCATTGCCAGAAGCCCCGCATGTACTGCCGGGTGCAAGGTCTTCACCCTGCCGTCAAGGCACTCGGGGAAACCCGTTATCTCGGAGATCTCTATGGCGTCAATGCCCGCCTCTTTTAATTTATGGTAAGTACCTCCCGTGGAGACAATCTCCACGCTAAGGTCTGTAAGCTCTTTTGCAAGCTCCACGATTCCTGTTTTGTCTGAAACGCTGATCAGTGCTCTCATGATATTTCCTCCTTTTCTGTAAAACTTTCAAACTCCTATAACCTTACATCATTCATCCGGTAAATGCAAGTACCTTTTCCAGATCTTTTACCATCCGCACCCCTATAAGCCGGATGCCTTCCACCGGCTCCATGCCGTCCAAAGACACCTGCGGCAGGATGCACCGGGCAAACCCCAGCTTTTTGGCTTCCGCCACCCGCTGTCTGGCCATGGTCACCGCCCGGATCTCGCCGGACAGGCCCACCTCGCCAAAAGCAATGGTCTTCTCCCCCAAGGACACATCCTTTTTGCTGGATAGGATGGCCAGCACAATGGCAAGATCAAGAGCCGGCTCATTCATGCGGATGCCGCCGGCAATGTTCACGTAGGCGTCACAGTCGCCCAGCGCTACACCAAGCCGCTTTTCCAGAACTGCCATCAAAAGATTTACCCGGTTGATATCGGCCCCCACGGCGGTCCTTCTCGGTATCCCGAAATTCGTGCGGCACACCAGCGCCTGTACCTCCACCAAAATAGGGCGCGTGCCCTCCATGGCGCAGGCCACAATAGAGCCGGAAGCCCCCTCGGGCTTGCCGCTCAACATGTATTCGGAAGGATTCGCAACCTCCGAAAGTCCGCTTTCCCGCATCTCAAACACACCGATCTCGTTGGTGGAACCAAACCGGTTCTTCACGCCCCGCAGGATGCGGTAGGCAGCATAACGATCCCCTTCAAAATAAAGCACCGTATCCACCATATGCTCCAGCACCCTTGGCCCTGCCACCACGCCTTCCTTGGTCACATGGCCAACCAAAAACACGGTGATCTCCATGCCCTTGGCGATCTGCATGAAGGTGTTGGTGGCCTCCCGCACCTGAGACACGCTGCCCGGCGCGGAGCTTAAGTCCTCCCGGTACATAGTCTGAATCGAATCGATGACCACTACCTTGGGCCTTTCCCGCCGGATCATCTCCTCCACCAATTCCAGACTGGTCTCGCAGAACAGAAGCATGTCGTTTGGAAATTCTCCCACACGGTCTGCCCGCATCTTGATCTGCTGCAGGGATTCCTCGCCGGAAATATAAAGCACTTTTTCTCCTCCGGCAGTAAGATTTCTGCAGACCTGCAAAAGCAGGGTGGATTTGCCGATGCCCGGGTCGCCTCCCACCAGCACAAGGGAGCCGCGGACAATACCGCCTCCCAGCACCCGGTCAAGCTCCCCGTAGCCGGTGCTCATACGGCTTTCCCGTCCTGTCTGGATCTGGGAAAGCTTCGACGCCCGCGCAGCCTCCTGTCCGCCGGAACGCCTCTTTGCCGAAACCGTGGTTACCGTCTCCTCCACAAACGTATTCCATTCTCTGCAGGCAGGACACTGTCCCTGCCATTTGCCGGATTCATACCCGCAGTTCTGACAGAAAAAAACTGTTTTCTTATCCTTTGCCATTTCCCGCTCCCAAAAATCAAGACACGGCTGTAAAAAATACAGCCGCGCCGCAATCAATTACCTGCTTACTTTTACTTCCATAGGCACATCCGGCTCCAGTTCCACGCTGAAGGACAGCTTGCCGCCCATATTTGTTTTGATGATACCGATCTCCTTCTGATCCAGAATCACATGATACTCCGCGCCTTCTTCAAGTCCCAGCGTGATCTGTGTGTCCTGAGTACCGCTGACCAGAAACCGCATTCCGTAAGGAAGCAGTTCCATGTGCTCCACGGCCGTGCCGGGCACGGACTCATACACAAAAAGTCCATTCCGCTCCAGCTTGGTGATCTCCTTAAAGGTTTTCACCTTCATCAGATCCCCTTTGTAATCAAAATCCGCCAGCTTCGTCTTGGAAGCCAGACTATAATCGCCAAAGCTAATGGTGCCGTCGGCTTCTTTTTTCATTAACTCTTTGATGACTGCCATAGTATTCTTTCCTTTCCCCTGTTTTATGTCTTTCCTTTGCTGTTGACCAGAGATCTATGATACAATAGCCGCGTCCTGTACGGAAGCCCATGATCTTATGATCCCAGCACCATCATACCCCACTATACGACAAATTTCCAGTATATTTTCTTTTTATTTTCGGAATTTTTGTACCGCCTTTGCAAATACCGGCAGCGCCTACCGTACTTCCCCTTCTTGCTCCGGCGTCTTCTTCACGAACTTCAGCGCGTCTCCCTGTTTGGAAACGATCACCGTATCGCCCTTTCGCACATTTCCTTTCAGGATCTCCTCCGCCAGCGCGTCCTCCAACAGTGTCTGGATGCTCCGCCGCAGGGGACGGGCCCCATACTTCTCATCGTATCCCTTTTCCACCAGAAGCTCTTTTGCGCTGGGACGGAACACCAGCGTGATGTTCATCTGCTTCTGGCAGCGCTGATTCAGTTCCCGCAGCATAATGGAAGCAATTTTTGTCACTTCTTCTTTCCCAAGGCTGTGGAACACGATCATTTCATCGATCCGGTTCAAAAACTCAGGCTTGAACAGCCGTCTTACTTCCTCCATCACGCCGGCCTTCATCTGCTCATAGTCCGCCTTTTCATCCGCCTGCGCCGCAAAGCCCAGCTTTTTCGGAGAGATGATGGCCTTTGCCCCGGCGTTGGACGTCATGATGATAATGGTATTTTTAAAATCGATCTTCCGTCCTTGGGCGTCGGTGATATGCCCGTCGTCCAGCACCTGCAGGAGCATGTTGAACACGTCAGGATGGGCTTTTTCGATCTCATCAAACAGGATCACCGAATAAGGATTCCTGCGGACCTTTTCGCTGACCTGCCCGCCTTCATTGTAACCTACATATCCGGGAGGGGCTCCGATCAGCTTGGAGACACTGTGTTTCTCCATATATTCCGACATATCAACACGGATGAGCGCCTCCTCCGTGCCGAATACCGCCTCTGTCAGCGCCTTGGTAAGCTCCGTCTTTCCCACGCCGGTAGGGCCCAGAAACAGGAAAGAACCGGTGGGGCGTCCGGGGTCTTTCAGCCCGACTCTGCCCCGCTTGATGGCCTTCGCCACGGCGGACACAGCCTCTTCCTGACCCACGACCCGCTTGTGGAGTACTGTTTCCAGCCGGAGCAGCCGTTTGCTCTCCTCTTCCTCCAACTGCTTCACCGGGATCTTCGTCCATTTGCCCACTACCTCGGCAACCTGATCTTCGTCTACCACCAGCTCCCGTCCCCGGTTTGCATATGCATGCCGCTGCTTCGCCCGCTTTAATTTTTCCTCCTGAGCAATCTGCTGTTTTTTATATTCTGCCGCCTGAAGAAAATCTTCTCCTGCAAGGGCCTGCTCCTTCAGATGGCGCAGTTCCTTACAGCTTTCCTCCAGACGCACGATCGACGGCGGAAATTCAAAGCCGGACAGGCGTACCTTTGCCATGGCCTCATCCATCAGGTCAATGGCTTTGTCAGGCAGAAACCGGTCCGTGATATAGCGTTTGGAAAGCCGCACCGCCGCCTGCAGCCCTTCGTCGGTAATGTGCACCTGATGGTGGGCTTCATATCTGCCCCGAAGCCCCATAAGGATCTCTAGAGTCTGCTCCTCGGTAGGTTCATCTACCGTGACGGGCTGAAAACGCCGTTCCAGGGCTGCGTCCTTTTCAATATATTTGCGGTATTCCTCCAGCGTAGTGGCACCGATCATCTGCAATTCCCCTCTGGCAAGGGAAGGCTTCAGGATATTGGATGCATCGATAGCGCCCTCCGCGCCGCCTGCACCGATCATGGTGTGGATCTCGTCCACAAACAGGATAATGTTCCCTGCGGAGGTCACTTCTTCAATGACCTTTTTGATCCGCTCTTCAAATTCTCCCCTGTATTTGCTGCCTGCCACCATGCCGGAAAGATCCAGTGTGACGATCCGCTTGCCGGCCATGCTTCGGGAGATATTTCCGTCCACGATCTTTTGGGCCAATGCCTCCACAATGGCCGTCTTCCCTACACCCGGCTCTCCGATAAGGCAGGGATTGTTTTTTGTTTTGCGGCTTAAGATCTGCACCATACGCAGCAGTTCATCCTCCCGCCCGATGACAGGATCCAGTTCCCCTGCTTTGGCCAGCGCAGTCAGATCCCGGCTGTATTTCTCAAGGGTGGATTGGAGTTTGCCGCGCTTCTTTCCTTTCTGGGCAAGGAATTCGTCTGTGTAGACAGCCTCGCTCTCACCCATACTTACCAGCACCGCCGCGTAGATCTTCTGCACCGGCGCGTCCAACCCCTGAAGCATACGGGACGCCACGCTCTCCGTATCTTTCAGAAGCGCCAGCAGGATATGCTCTGTACCGACGCTCTGGGCCTTGAACCGAAGCGCTTCCTCCTGCGCATCCTCCAGAAGCTTTTCCGCCCGGGGCGTGTAACCCTCTACCTTGGAGGGACTGACCACATTCTCCCGGAACAGTTCCTTCATGTAGTCCAGAATGTGCTCTTCGTCAATGCCTGCCATGTGCAGCACGTGGGACGCGACCCCTTCCGGTTCCTTGCACAATCCCGCAAGAATGTGCTCCGTACCGATATGGGGCTGCCCCAAATCTCTGGCAATCTTTCTGGAAAGATTCAGCGCCTGCTTCGCCATAGCCGTGTATTGTAAACTCATGTAGTGGCCTCCTGTTTAATATTCTTCATATATCTCATCAATCAACTGATGTACTTCTTCTCTGGAAATCTTTTTGCAGCTTCCCCAAGCCAACATCACCCTCAGATCCTGCCGCAAAACCTCCAGCGCCCGCAGCTTGTCTATATCAAGGGCGATCACCGCGCCTTTGCGCCTGTCCAACTTCAAAAAACCTTCTTGCTTCAGTACAGTATATGCCTTGTTCACCGTATGCATGTTAATTCCGATATGTTCCGCCATCTGCCGGACGCTGGGCAGCGTCTCCCCCTCCTGAAGCTGGGAGGTGGCAATACCGAGAATGATCTGATTACGAAGCTGCATATAAATGGCCTCGCTGCTGTTAAAATCTATTTCAATGACCATAAGTAGTCTCCTCGCGGAATTTGTTGTTATATGCATTGTATAACAGACGGCTGCTTTCGTCAAGAGTTACCGGGCTTGAGTTTCCGTAGTTTTATCCACGCACCACCAGTTTTATCGCTATGCTAATGAACAACTTAAAAAAATTGCCTTAAAAATAAGGAATCCTGTCCATTTTTGGTGTAAAATTAAGTGACCAAACTCAAACCTTACTAAACAAAAAACGGAGGATTCCTTATGGTCAATTTTACATCAAATACTTACCAATTGAAAAGAGAAATTTTAACTTTTTCCAATTAAATTTCCTGCTCCCTTCCCAAACCCGACAAAAAATTCTCTGCTGACATGTCCTACGGCATCCTTGCCTCCAAAAGCTGTCTCCTCACTGATATCGCTGACCAGCTTCATGAAAAGGCCAAAAAGCTCAATTCCGTCGATCGTTTCTCCCGCCATCTGGATAAGGGCATCCCTTTGCTCGCCCTGCAGTCTTATCTCAATACCATCCGCAGATGGGTCCCTGATGAACCTGTCATTTTTATTGACGACAGCGATGTGATAAAACCCGATGGTTATAAATTTGAGGCCCTCGGCCTTGTGTCCTTAAGGCCGCCATCCTGCGGAAAGCAGACCCAGTAAAAGAGAAAGTTCATTTCTGCTATTACCGACTGGCCAAAGGCATCTCAGGGATCCTCACCTATGCAAAGGAAGGGATCCGGCTGTGGTTCAGGACGAAACGTCCCAAATACCGTCAACTTTGCCTGAAGCTGGTCGTCTGAACAGAGAAAAAAATATTTTCACGCAAGCCCGGTTTCGGTGGGGCTTATTCAGTTGTCCCTGTTCACAGGCTGTTATTCAAAACCTTTCAAAAAAACGACCGCTACTTACGTTTATGTGATCGGAGCTATATTTTACTGCAATCTGCGGAAACGCGAATATTCATGACATTTGGCAGCAACTAGCTGTTCCTGAATCGCCGTCATAACCACCTGTCCGAGCAATCGGTACGAAATATGATCTGCAAGTACGTCCGTATCGCAGGAATTACAATGCACATCACGCCTCATATGTTCCGGCACTCTTTCGCCACTCTCCTGCTGGAAGCGGATGTGGACATTCGGTATATACAAAAAATGCTAGGGCATAGTTCCATTAATACAACGGAGATTTATACTTATGTTTCCATGCATAAACAGAAAGAAATCTTGACGGAGAAACATCCACGGAATTTGATGAAGATGGATGAAGGATAATACATTGTTATCT
>CANQQN010000046.1 GCA_947625995.1 uncultured Lachnospiraceae bacterium | reverse complement strand
GAATTTTAGCGTTTTGGCGGGGAAGTCTCTCCCTCCCGGATGGCAAACGTCTCCACGGGAAGGACCATACCCTTCTTCAGAGTGGACGCCTGCCGCATGAACGTTTCTCCCTCCGGGCCATAGCCTCCCTGCCCGTCAACACTTCCGTCCTCCGCTTTGGCAGATTCTTCTTTGCCTTCCTGCTTTTTTCTGCCGTAAAACCGGTCCGCCACCTTCAGGTAGCCCTCCTCCACAAGAACCTTGAAGGAAGAAAAAAAGGATTCCTCTTTTGAAAGCGCCTGTACTTTGCGTTTCGTGGCCACAGAAATCTTTTTATACACCGCCGCCGGATAAAAGATACTTAAAAACCTTCCGACGATCACATGATAGACCTTCCGGGAGGTCTGGCTAAGGCCGGACAGCGCCGCCATGCCCTGTCCCGTGGGAATGATGGCGTAATGGTCGGTAATGGCCTTGTCGTTGACGTAGCGGGTCTTTGCAAGCCCCACAAATCTCTTTTCCCGGAGGATCTCCTCCGCAAAAACTGCCGCAGGCTCATACTTTCCCAATCCTCGGATATTTTTGTCGATCACCTTCGCAACGGCTGTGGACAACACTCTGGCATCTGTTCTGGGATAGGTGACCAGCTTTTTTTCATAAAGCTCCTGCACAATGCGGAGCGTCTCGTCAGGACTGATCTTGAACATGCGGGAGCAGTCGTTCTGTAGCTCCGCAAGATTGTAGAGCAAAGGAGGATTTTTCTTTTCCTGCCTGCGCTCCACCTGATCCACCGTTATCTCCATAGGTTCCGGCATCTTTAAAAGCTCCACAAACTTTTCGGCATCCTCTTTTTTCAGAAAACCGTTATCCTTAAATAAAATGGGCTGGCCGTAGTAGCTGCTGCCCTCCACGGCCCGCCATTCTCCTTCAAACGTACCGCCGCCGAGACAGATCGTGGAGACGATCCGATAGAAAGGGGTCTTGACAAATTCACGAATCTCCCGCTCCCGCCGTACCACCATGCCAAGGACACAGGTCATCACACGTCCCACCGAAATCACCGTGCGGTCCTTTCGCAGGTAATTCGCCAGCGTATTTCCGTATTTTAACGTAAGAAGCCGGGAAAAATTAATGCCCATGAGATAATCTTCCTTGGCCCGCAGATAGGCGGATGCACCCAGATTGTCGTATTCGGAAAGATCCTTCGCGGTCTCGATGCCACGCAGGATCTCCTCCTCCGTCTGGGAGTCGATCCACACCCGGCGGCGCTCCTTGCCGGAGACCCCAGCCATCTGTTCCACCAGACGGTAGATATACTCGCCCTCCCGTCCAGAGTCCGTACACACATAAATTCTGGAAATATCCTTCCGGTTCAGCAGCGTTTTTACGATCTTGAACTGTTTGCTGACAGAAGGGATCACCTCATAGAGAAACTGCTCCGGAATAAAGGGCAGCGTCTCCAGACTCCACCGCTTCATCCGTTCGTCATACCTGTCGGGATAGCTCATGGTCACCAGATGTCCCACACACCAAGTAAAGACTGCTTCCTCCGACTCCACATAACCGTCGTATCGTTTTGTACTTCGCTTTAAGGCTTTTGCAAATTCCGCCGCAACACTGGGCTTCTCTGCAATATATAAATATTTTGACATGCTTTACTCTACACTAAAATGATAAGTTGTTTTTGTCCGGCAGCGTTCCCCTGCCTTGAAAATCGGCTGCGCAAACTCCGGATGATTGGGCGCGTCAGGATAATACTGGGTCTCAAAGCAGGAACCGCTTCTATAAGGATACACATATCCGCCTTTTCCCGCCTGTTTGCCCTCGATGAAGTTGCCGGTGTACAGCTGCATTCCCGGCAGGTCAGAGCGCACCTCCATCACGATGCCGGAATCTTTGGACCGCATAAACGCAACGGTCTTTTCCATGCCGGTATCGTTGACACAGTAGTTATGGTCGTAGCCGGCGCCATACTTTAACGCCGTATAGTCGTCGTTGATCCGCTGGCCGATGGCATGGAACTCCCTGAAATCCATAGGAGTACCCTCCACCGGGGTCAATTCCCCTGTAGGAATACTCTCCTCGTCCGCCCATGTGAACGCGTCGGCGTTGATCTTCACCTCCTGCTCCAGAATGGTGCCGGAATCATGACCGTTGAGATTGAAATAGCTGTGATTGGTCATGTTGAAGATGGTGTCCTTGTCAGATACCATATCGTAGGAGATCTCCAGACTGTTGTCCGCTGTCAGGGAATATGTGACGCAGATGTCCGCGTTGCCGGGAAATCCCTGGTCCAGATGGGGACTGTGGAGGAAAAATGTAATGGAAGGCGTATCACCGTCCTGCTGCTCCTTCACCGTCCACAGACGGGTCTGATAGCCGTGGAATCCGCCATGAAGATTGTTGTTGCCGTCATTCTTGTCGAAGGTGTAGGTTTGTCCGCTGATCTGACAGGCAGCCTTGCCGATGCGGTTACCACAGCGCCCGATGGTGGAACCGTAAAAGGTGCCGTTCTTCTCCTCGTAGCTCTCCACATCGTCAAATCCAAGCACTACGTCCCGGAATCTGCCATCCCTGTCCTTAACAAACAGGCTTACCAGCACGGCGCCCAAATCGCTAACTGCGGCGGTCATCCCCTCCGCATTTTTCAGGACATAAAGCTTTGCCTCCTGCCCGTCCTTCATACTGCCAAATGTTGAAACTGTGATACTCATGTAAAAACCCCCTGTTTTATTCTTTTCATTTTCTGCCGGTCAGACAAGAACGTCTGCCCGGACAACGACAGATTGACTTGTCATCGTCGCCGGACAGTTCCTTTCTTTTATTTTGCCTGAATATACCCCTGCGCGGTGAGAAGCTCGGCACAGAGGATGGCGCCGCCTGCAGCACCCCGTACGGTGTTGTGGCTTAAGCCCACAAACTTGTAATCATATACGGTATCTTCACGGAGACGTCCCATGGAGATTCCCATGCCGTTCTCAAAATCACGGTCAAGCTGGGCCTGAGGGCGATTTTCCTCTTCCATATAGCGGATGAACTGCTTGGGAGCGCTGGGAAGATCAAGCTCCTGAGGCAGTCCCTTATAATTATTCCAACGATCGATGATCTCTTCCTTCGTAGGCTTCTTTTCAAAGGATACGAACACCGCTGCGGTATGTCCGTCCTGCACGGGCACGCGGATACACTGAGTGGTGATCACGGGGCCTTCGGCCTTCTTGATCACGCCGTCCTCCACCTTGCCCCAGAGACGAAGAGGCTCCTGTTCACTTTTTTCCTCCTCGCCGCCGATAAAGGGGATCACATTGTCGATCATCTCCGGCCAATCCCGGAAGGTCTTGCCGGCGCCGGAAATAGCCTGATAGGTAGTAGCCACCACCACCTTCGGCCCGAACTCCTTCAGCGCATGAAGGGCAGGCGCATAGCTCTGGATCGAGCAATTGGGCTTTACGGCAATGAATCCTCTCTTGGTACCAAGACGCTGCCTCTGGTATTTAATCACTTCAAAATGTTCGGGATTGATCTCCGGCACCACCATAGGCACGTCCGGTGTCCAGCGGTGGGCGCTGTTGTTGGAGACCACCGGCGTCTCTGTCTTTGCGTAGGCCTCCTCGATGGCCCTGATCTCATCCTTTGTCATATCAACGGCACTGAACACGAAATCCACGTTGGTGGCAACTTCCTCCACCTCGTTGACGTTCATCACCACCAGATCCTTCACCGCATCGGGCATGGGCTTTGTCATTTTCCAACGGTCTCCCACGGCCTCCTCATAGGTCTTCCCTGCGGAACGGGGACTTGCCGCCACGCACACGACCTCATACCAAGGATGATTTTCCAGAAGAGAGATAAATCTCTGTCCTACCATACCTGTTGCACCCAATACGCCGACTTTTAATTTTTGATCCATGTCTTTCTCCATCCTATCTCTTTTATTTTCTATTTTACCTTAAAACCATATGCGCACCCCGCCAAGCGGGCTCTTATGTCTTTCAGACGCGCACATTTGTTTTTCCTGCATAATACTATCTTATTTTTTGCAAAAAATCAATGCTTAATTTTTACAAGTTGCCTGCTTCACAACCCGGAATCTTAGTCACAATTACTTTTCAGGCTTCGTGCTTTCCAGATACGCTTCGTTTTCCCGGATCGCAGCCTCCATGGCAGCCTTCCCGGGCGCTCCCTTTGTAAGCCTCTTGTTTACGCAGGTTTCCATAGATATGGCGTCATAGATATCCGCCTCAAACACCTGGCTTGCCTGACGGTATTCCTCCAGTGTCAGATCGTCCAGACTGCAGTTTTTTTCGATACACTTTAACACAAGGGCGCCGACAATGCCGTGAGCATCCCGGAAAGGAACACCCTTTGTCACCAGATAATCCGCCGCGTCGGTGGCGTTTGTAAAACCACCCTTTGCACTATTCTCCATCACTTCTTTGCGGACAGTCATCGTACCGATCATGCCGGTAAAAAGGGCAAGGCAGCCCTTGGTGGTGTCGATGGCGTCGTAGACAAGCTCTTTGTCCTCCTGCATATCCTTATTGTAGGCAAGCGGCAGTCCTTTCATGGTGGTGAGCAACGATAACAGCGCTCCATACACCCGGCCGGTCTTGCCCCTCACAAGCTCCGCAATATCAGGATTCTTTTTCTGGGGCATAATACTGCTTCCGGTGCTGTAGGCATCGTCCAGTTCCACAAACCGGTATTCATTGGTATTCCAGATGATGATCTCCTCGGAGAAACGGCTTAAATGCATCATCATAGTAGACATGGCGGACAAAAGCTCGATCAGATAATCCCTGTCCGACACACTGTCTATGCTATTGGCTGTGGCACGGTCAAACTCCAGAAGCTTGGCGGTATACTCCCGGTCCAAAGGGTATGTGGTGCCCGCCAAAGCGCCTGCCCCCAACGGACATTCGTTCATCCTGCGGCGGATGTCTGATAACCGGGAACGGTCTCTCTTAAACATCTCAAAATATGCCCCCAGATGATGGGCAAAGGTGATCGGCTGAGCTTTCTGCAGATGGGTAAAGCCCGGCATCACCGTCTCTTTGTGCTCCCTCATGAGCCTGTGGATCGTCTTTAAAAGATCATAGACTAGCCTGTCCAGTTCGTCCACCTGATCTCTCGTATACAGCTTCATATCCAACGCAACCTGATCGTTCCGGCTCCTGCCGGTATGGAGCTTTTTCCCCACCTCCCCGATCCGGTCAATGAGATTGGCTTCCACGAAACTGTGGATATCTTCGTATTCGGACGTAACCGCAAGGGCGCCGCTCTCCACATCGGCAAGGATCCCCTGCAATCCTTTTACGATCTCATCCCGCTCGGCCTCAGTGAGCACCCCCTGCTTTGCAAGCATGGTCACATGCGCGACGCTTCCTTTGATATCCTGTGCGTACATTCTTTTATCAAAGCCGATGGACGCATTAAAATTGTATACAAGCCGGTCCGTTTCCTTTGTGAAACGGCCTCCCCATAACTGTGCCATAATATTCCTCCGTTTTACATCACAACTACAATATCTGTATCTTAATTTTTGAAATCTGTCTTTTGGGATGTTTGAGTAAAAAACGCAACGATGCTACGATGAGTTTTCTATTTGCAAAAAAAAATTTTTCAAGATTTCCCGTTTATTTTACCATTACATGCCTGTAAATTCAATCACCGCTGCCACTGTTTTTTGAAAAAACGCACCCGCAGTAATTCTGCCGGTACAGGTCGTATTCCTTTGACAATTCAATAGAGCGTTTATAGCCGTTCTTTTTCTTGAAGTCCGACGGCAGATAAGCCACTCCGTACTTTTCCGCCATTTCCTCGCCGATTTGATTCAACAGCGGCGCATTTTTCAGGGGACTAATGGATAATGTCGTAGTGAAGTAATCTGCCCTAAGCTCTGCCGCTTTTGCCGCCGCTTCCGAAAGCCGCAGCCGGAAACACTTTTCACACCGCGCGCCTCCTTCTGGCGCGTTTTCCAGACCTTTTGCCTCCGCAAAAAAACGGCCCGGCTCGTAAGCTCCCTCCACAAATGAAACCGGATGCTTCACCGGAAGTGCCCCGATCAGGCGCTTCTGCTCCTCCACCCGGTGTCGGTATTCCCCGGCCTCCGTGATATTGGGATTGTAGTAAAATAACGTGATGGAGAAATACTGCGACAAATACTCCAGACAATAGCTGCTGCAGGGCGCGCAACAACTGTGCAAAAGGAGCGTCGGCACCTTCTGTTCCTTAACATTCGATTCGATGATCTGATCCAGTTCCTTCTGGTAATTTCGCTGCTCCATAAAAACACTCCGTTCAGACAAATTCTTTTTCATTCAATAGGAAAATTTCGGCTGCACATTTGGGAAACTGACTGTTCAAATCATCCAGATCGGAACAATAAAGGTCTTCCGGTCAACAGCGGACAACTCCTCCCGTAAACACAGGATCGCACCGGCACCGCGCGGAACAGACGCTTTGTCAAGAATTTTGAAAACGCCAGCCAATCTGGACCCGGGATTGACTGTTTTCTTGATCTCGATGGGATGCAATTTTCCATCACTTTCCATGACAAGATCAATCTCGTTTGAATCTTTGTCCCGATAATAATGTAAAATACATTCCTTCGCGCTATTGTGATAAGTTTTGATGATCTCGGCAACCGTATAATTTTCAAGTATAGCGCCGTTTATAGCGCCATTCATCAAAATCTCGGGACTCGAATAATATGTAAGATAAGCTACAAGCCCTGTATCAAAAAAATACATTTTCGGTGTTTTAATGGTACGCTTCAAAAGATTATTGGAATACGGCCGCAGATAAAAAATCACCCCGGACTTCTCCATGACCTGAAGCCAGCGCTTCGCCGTATCATCACTGACGCCGATGTCCGACGCAATATCGTGAATATTCAGCATCTGGCCTGCACGGCAGGCTGCCGCCCTGATAAAATCGGCATACAGCAATTTATCCACGCCGGGGATCATGTCCGAAACATCGCGGTCAATATAGCTCTGAATATAAGAGCTGTAGAACACATCACGGTCTTTAAATTTTCCGCTTCTGTGACCCGGCATGGAACCACGCCATATCCGATCATATATTTCAATGACATTTGCAGGAGAAAGACGCTCTTTTCGGGAATTCAGCGCCGCAAGATCAAGCAAAAAAGGTGACGACTCCGCGCTGCCATACAACTCGTTTTGCGAAAGAGCGGGCATGTGAAGGATCGCCGTACGTCCGGCTAAAGACTCCTGCGCCAGATCCATCAGTTGAAAGGATTGAGAACCGGTCAGCCAATAGGAGCCGGGAGCCGCGCCGTTATCCACTTTAATCTTGATATAAGAAAACAGTTCTGGCGCATACTGCACTTCGTCGATCAGAACCGGAGACGGATGCATTTCCAAAAACAAGGCAGGATCAGATTTCGCAAGCTTGCGTTCATCCACATCATCAAGTGTCACCTTTCTGCGAGGGGTCCCCTCCATCATATGTTCCAGCATCGTCGATTTCCCGACCTGTCTCGGACCAATCAGCAAAAGGCAGCTATACTCGCTGCTGATTTCCATGATTTTTTTTTCAAGAGAGCGCACAATATAACTCATAAAATCACCTTTTTGGCTAATATCGTTTGTAATCTTATTTTAGCCGATATATGATAAAATGTCAACCTTTCATACGAAAACGTAGAAAGCTTGCCCATGGTTTCGTAGATTCCCCACGGCTTTCTTCAGATTCTATCTCGCAGCGGACATCCTTGCCTTTCGCTGTATTCTTTCCACCACCGGGCAGATTTGGGACTTTTATCCCTTAATGCCGGACGCACATAAAAAATCGCCGGAAGCCTGTTTACAAGACTTTCAGCGATTTTTTAAGCTGGAAATGGGACTTGAACCCACGACCTACGCATTACGAGTGCGTCGCTCTACCAACTGAGCTATTCCAGCATGAGCTGCCGCAAACACTGTTTCCGACAGCTTCCGAAAATTGATATTACCATAGATCCATCAAAATAGCAATAGATTTTTTTGTATTTTTGCGGCTAATTTATCGATTGATCCTTTTTTCCAGAAAGGCGATCCCCTGATACAACACAAGGGCGATCACACAGAGAATGATGATGCCCGTCATCACCAGATTCAGTTGAAATACTTGACTGCCATAGATGATCAGGTAACCAAGACCGGCGTCCGCCGCAAGGAATTCTCCGATCACCACGCCCACAAGAGAAAGTCCGATATTGACCTTCATGACACTCACAAGCAATGGCACGGTACTTGGTATGATCACCTTTGAAAGCGCGTGGCGCTTGCCTCCGCCCAGCGTGTAGATCAGCTTCACCTGTTCTTTATCCACCTCAAGAAACCCGGTGTACAGATTCAGGATCGTGCCAAACACCGCAAGGGAAACGCCCACCACGATGATGGTTCTGGTATTGGCTCCCAACCAGACGATCAAAAGGGGCGCAAGAGCGGATTTCGGCAGACTGTTCAACACCACCAGGTAGGGCTCCAGCACTCTGGCGATCCCTTTTGCAGACCACAGGAGCACCGCCGCCAAAAGGCCGATCACAATGGACAATCCAAAGCTGAGCAGCGTTTCCCCCAATGTGACCCCTACATGCTGAAAGATAGAATGATCCTTTGCCATTCGCAAAAAGCAATCCGCAATCTCCGAAGGGCTGCTGAAGATAAAAGAATCAATGACTTCATTCCTGCTTGCCCATTCCCACAGGCACACAAACAACACAAGGCTGAGTACACGGAACAGGATCACCAGACACTTCTGGGTCTTTTGCTTTCGCACATAAAGCTGCTGTGCCGTGTTAATCTTTTTATTCTCCACTTTTATTCAGCTCCTTCCATATTTTCTGAAAATAAGCCTGAAATTGCGGATCGTTTCTCTTTTCCAACGGCGTCAGCTTTTCATCAAAATCCAGCGCAATGTCACAGACAACCCGGGCAGGACGGTTTGACAGCACCAACACTCTTGTACCAAGGCTGATGGCTTCCGACAGGTCATGGGTCACAAGAACGGCAGTCTTTTTTTCCTTTCTGATGATCGTACCGATATCGTCTCCCACCGACAATCTGGTCTGATAATCCAAAGCTGAAAACGGCTCATCCAAAAGTAACAGTTCCGGCTCTAAGACAAGGGTGCGGATCAGCGCTGCCCGCTGACGCATTCCGCCGGAAAGCTGGGAAGGTCTGGACTTTTTGAATTTCCCCAGCCCATATTTTTCCAGCAACTCCTCCGCTTTTCTTACGTTCTCTTTTGTCTTCATATGACGGATTTCCAACCCTAAGGTAACATTATTTATGATCGTTCTCCACTCAAACAGGTGGTCTTTCTGCAGCATATAACCGATGATCACAGATTTTTTTTGCTCTTTTTGGGCAGGAAAAAAAATAGAGCCCGTTTCCGGCTCCATAAGTCCCGCGATCAGAGAAAGAATGGTGGATTTTCCGCAGCCGCTTGGTCCGACAATGGAAAGAAACTCTCTTTCTTCCACCTGAAAGGACAGGTCTGACAAGACCGGCGTTTCCCCATCCATGGAGTGATACGCAAAATTGACGTCTTCAAACTGCAGCAATGCCCCCATACAAAACACTCCTTTCAAACATTGCATGTTCTAGTGTTAATGTATGAGGGCATAAAATGATTGTTACCTTGTACTTTCCTGCTATTTCGACATATGTACATCCATTTGAGGATAAGGAATGACAATGCCGTTTTCGTCAAAACAGTACTTGATATCTTCAAGAACCTGCCACATAACAGGAAAAAAGTCTTCCGTGGGCACCCATGCCCTTCCTTCCATCAAAACGCCGTGTTCTCCAAGCTCACTGACAAACGCCGTCATCTCCTTGTCCTGCAAGATCCTCTTTTCCTTTTGGAAAACCTGCAGGATCATTTTCTTGGCAAGCCGGATATCCGACTCATAGGAAATACTCACCCGAACAACCAACTGACGCTCCTTGCAGCCTGTTACATTAGTCAGGCTGGTGTTTGCAAGGGTAGCGTTGGGAACCGTGATCCGCTTTTGGTCTATGGTCACCAGCGTCGTATAAAACAACTGGATCTTTTCAACCGTCCCTTCATTTTTGTGGGTGTCCTCGATAATATAATCTCCTACCGTAAAAGGCTTCAAAAGCAGGATCAGCACGCCGCCGGCAAAGTTTGAAAGGCTTCCCTGAAGTGCAAGCCCCAGCGTCAGGCCGGCAGACCCCGCAAGCGCAAATATGGATGTGGCCTGCACGCCAAACCTGCCCAGTATGATCATAAACAGAACAAAATACAGCAGATATTTGGTAAGGCCGTCCAGAAACTGGATCAGCCCCGTATCCGCGGAGGTGCGCTCCAACGACCTCTTTACGAACCTTCGCAGTATGGAGATGCACTTTGAGCCGATTATGAAGATCACCAGCACGATGAGCAACTGCAGCCCAAGGCGAAACACCTTGGGCCACAGTTCTTTGAGATATTGATCCACAACACTCAGTTCATTTTCTGTTTCATTTATGATACCTGCGAAAATCATAAGTAAAAATCCTCGTAAACTTACAGGCTGATGCTGCCGCCCTGTCCGTTGATCACATAATAAGCCGCGTTATCCTCCGGCTTGATATAAACGTCCATAGACTTGATGCCGGATTTTTTGTTGCCGGTCTCCGCAGTATACTTGTTGACAATGTTTTCAAGGATCTGCTGTTCGTCAAACTCTCTGCCCATATACTGTACAAAAATCTGGGGAACCGCTTTTACAGGCGTCTTTGCCGCAGAGGCTTTCTTTGCGGAGGTTTTCTTTTGTGGCTTTGTCTCTGCCGCCTTTGCAGGGGCTTTCTTTGCAGGAGTCTCCGCCTTTACCGCCGCGTTTTTGCCGGGTGTCTTCGCTGCCGGCTTCTTCTCTTCAACCGCTGCGGCGGCTGCTTTTGCTGCCGCTTTTACAGGCGCCGTTTTTTCTTCAACTACAGCCGGATCTGCCTTTTTGGCAGGCGTCTTTTTTACCTCGGCTGTTTTGGTCTTTGCCTCCGCTTTCTTTGACTCCTCTGCGGAAGGCGCGGCTGCCTTTACTTCTGTTGCTTTTGTTTTTTCATTCACTGTCTTTTTCTGTGTTGCCATCATTCATTCCTCCTGTTTGAGAATTTCCGTTCCTAAGGAACCGGTTCATTTCACGCCCATATTATACCATTTATTATTTTTTTTCAAGCTTTATCCGGCATTTTCTGATCTTAACAGAAAAAAATCTGCAAAAGAACAGCTTTGACGGATTTCTTCATTAAAATCCTTCCGGTATCGGATAATCACCGGGATTCCATCCGTCTTCCACCATCGTCTTTGTGCCCGGGTCATACTTTTCATGGAGCCACTGATAAGGCGCATACATCGTCTCCGCCTCCTGCTCCGTGAGGATCTTTTCATAATCCGGCGCCACCTGAGTAAGGTCAATGGGATTGCCGTCTATATCCATGGTGCCGTATTCCGCATAGCGGGCTTTTTCCTTTGGATTTTTCTCGTCCATAGTCACAAAGCGGTCAAAGTTCGGCGTATTCTTCGTGGAAATATGCCGGTCCATCCGGCAGTTATAATAGACCACCATCG
>CANQQN010000045.1 GCA_947625995.1 uncultured Lachnospiraceae bacterium | reverse complement strand
TGACATGACAAATGACGAAATTCATTTCTACATCAATTCGAGAAACGGCAGGCTGAATCCCGCCGCCCACAGCCCGATTGTGGCTTGGAGTGCGGTAACCGGAGGTGATGGTCACCGGCGCGCCGAAATGGTCTCTGATCTGCTGCAGCACTTCAACCAGACGCCCGTCGATCAAAACTTCATCGGCGCCGTCCTTGCAGGCAAATTCCTTTACCTGAAAATTATCGGAAAGATAGGTGTTCCCATCCTTTTTTACCGAATAGGTCTCCACACCTTCATTTTCGCTGTCAAAAAACTTTTGCGTGACCGTTACCCGTCCCACGCCTTCAATAATCGTGTATTCCCCGTTTTCATCTACAGGGAACTCATCGGTACCGTCCTCAGTTTCCTCCGCCGGGATCCCTGCGATTTCTCCGCCAGGGATCACATCCGCCATGGCCGTCAGCTGCCCTGCGCACAGCGTCACTGTGAGAACTGCCGCTGCAAAGCTAAGTTTTCTACGCATACCTTTCTCCTCCCTGTCTGTTATCGTACTTCCGCAAGCCCTACCGCGATCTTCAAAATACCCAGCGCGTCCATAGAATCCACAACATTGTTTCCGTCTACATCCGCGCGCCTTTTCTGCTCCTCATTCAGCCTGCAGGTCCCCACTGTATTTTTCAGGATCAGAAGCGAATCCAACGGATCCAGCCTGCCGTCCCCGTTTATGTCTCCAATGCCCTCAAAATAGGTAAAAAAAACCTTTTGAACCGGCGCCGCCGGAACATTATTCACAAAAGAGGAATTTGTGTCAACCCTCGTCAAGGGGTCGAACGCCTTCGCAAGCCAGAAAGACTCTCCCTCTCCGCCGCCTGTCCGCATTTCAAAATGAAGATGGGCTCCTGAGGAACGTCCGGTGCTGCCGGAGATGCCCAGAAGATCCCCTGCGTTGACTCTTTTTCCTACTGTGATGCCGGAAGCCACGCTTGTAAGATGAGCATATGCGGTCCATGTGCCGTCGTCATGCTTGAGCATCACCGCGTTGCCGTATGCGCTGTTGCAGAAGCCATCCTTATAAAAGCTCTTGCTGGGGCTGCAAATGCCCAGTTCCCTGCAAGGCTTGTGTCCTTTCTTCGCGCCGTCAAAATTCTTGCAGCCGGTATAAACCACCTGTACGGTGCCCGCAGCAGCCGCGTATACATTTGAACCGCTGTCCGCCGCGATATCCAATCCGTAGTGTCCGTTGCCGAATCCGCTGTACAGCCCCGTGCTGCCGGGGGTGGGCCAGCCGAAGACAGTGCCTGCAAACGCCGCCTGCCTGTGAAAAAGCGCCAGAACCAGCATCAGAAAAACCATCGTCAGTTTCTTTAAATTTTTTATGTTTATCATTTTGTGATCCTGTCCCTTCTGTTTATTTCAGGCATTCGCGCCTTTGCATTCTTCTTTTGTGTTTACATAAGTTTTCCATTATATTACTACATGTTACCTTGTTTTGTCAAATACTTTAATTAAATTTTTTAAATATTACATTTTTCTTAATTTTTTGCTTTACGAATGTTTTATTTTCCGATACAATATTTCTACAACATATAGAAAGGACTTGATATTATGGCACAAAATCCTGTGGTAACCATAACGATGGAGAACGGCGGCGTTATAAAGGCCGAATTGTATCCCGACGTTGCGCCAAACACTGTCAACAATTTTATTTCTTTGATCAAAAAGGGATTTTACGACGGATTGATCTTTCACAGAGTGATCAACGGCTTCATGATCCAAGGCGGCTGCCCGGAGGGCACCGGCATGGGCGGCCCCGGTTACTCTATCGTCGGTGAATTTGCCCAGAACGGGAGAAAAAATGACCTGCGCCATACTGCCGGCGTGCTTTCCATGGCACGGGCCATGCACCCCAACAGCGCCGGCAGCCAGTTTTTTATTATGCACAAGGACGCGCCGCACTTAGATGGCGCTTACGCAGCCTTCGGGAAGGTGACGGAAGGCATGGACGTGGTAAATAAGATCGCCGAAGCTCCTACGGATTACAGGGACGCCCCTCTGGAAAAACAGGTTATCGGCAGTATGACCGTAGAAACCTTCGGCGAGACCTATCCACAGCCTGAGACCTGTCTGTCATAAAAATCTCCATTCCGGAGCGTCTGCGCGACGGGACGATGAGAACTGCGGATGCAGTTTCTCATCTGCCATCAATGGGATTTGGGACGCTTCTAGCGGATCCGCAGCGCCTCGAAGGTTCTGTACAGATCCAGCGTACCGTAGCCGCATTCTCGGTTCGGATATCTTCTGTCCGGGTCCCGCCGGGCGCCGGAGATCAGATACCCCTTAAGCTCCACACCGGAGACGGTATCGTCTTGTCGGATACTGCGGTACCATTCCAGCATCAGCGCCGCCGCACCGGCAGTAATGCCTGCGGCCATGCTGGTGCCGGTCCTTCTGGCAAACCGGTTGCCGGGCAGCGCGGTAAGTACATTGACCCCCGGCGCGCACAGTTCCGGCTTTACGGCGCCTTTTCTGTTGTATCCCCTGCCGGAATTTACATAGATGCTGCCCGTCTGTCCGTTATAAGCGCCTGTGGAGATCACAAGCTCCGCCCCGGAAGGCCCTGTCAGCGTCACGTCCGGGGAAGGCTGCAGAAAATAGGTGTCTGAAGTGAGAAACGCCGAAATAGGCAGCCAGATATGATAATCGCCGGTACCGTTCCTGACAGGAAATACCCGGATGGTCCAAATACCGGCCACAGGTTTTTCAAACCGCATAAAAACAAGGGCACTGCTGGATTCTCTTTCCGACGACCGGTAAAAAACCTGCAGCCTTGTGCCCTCAAATAAAAATTCATATTCTTCTACGCTCCGCAGGCCCATAGGGATCTGCGGCAGCCGTTCTCCTGAAGGGGAAAGTACGGAAACCCCGAATCGATTGGGGATGTCAGTCCACAGTTCCGCAACAAATCCTCTCTCATTTTCTCCTACCCGGATCTCCACATCCTGATATTCCTGCGGCAGGCTCACATTTCCATAAAAATGACGGCCTTCATTTGCTTCGTTGCCTGTTCCTACAACCACGCAGCGCATACGCTGCCTGCTCACTTCATTCAGCAGGACGCCAAGAGGCGAGCCTCCCGCGTGATCCCCCTGACCGGTGCCGATGGCAAGGCAGATCACCAGAGATTTCTGCAGACTGTAGGAAAGACGCTGCAGATACAGCACGCCCAGCATGATGTCGTTTTCCTGATAGGCGTCCGCCTGTTGGCTGATCAGATAATAGTCCCGCAGATACTGTTTTGCGGGCTTTAATTTAACCACGGCAATATCTGCCCCCGGCGCGCTGCCGGAAAAGCCTTCTTCCGGGACCTCGCTGCCTGCCGCGATAGCGGCTACCGCCGTCCCGTGTCCGTTGGTATCCATAGAAGGCACCACAGACAACGGATCCTCGGCGGACAAAGCCTCGTCAATCTGCTCTCCCGTATATTCGCTTCCGAACAAAAACCCCGACGGGATCACGCCGGACTGGTCTTCCTGATCCCAGATGCGGATGATCCTTGTGGTCCCATCTTCTTTTTTGAACACATCATTCCGGTAATCGATCCCGGTATCGATGATCCCCATGATCACGTCCCTGCCCGTAAGCATAAGGCCCGGATACTGCCGGATCCGGTCAATCCCGGCCTCGTTCAGACTTTCCTCATCCATAAGTCCATAGCATTTCGGGATCGTGGAATACGGGGACTCAAACAAAATATTCTGTCCTTTCGCCCGGTCATAGATCACAATATACTGCTCGCTGACCCGCTGAACGCAAAAGCTTTCGTCCAGCAGCTGATTGAAGGAAGAATCCGCCTGCAGATCTCCGATGAAATCATAATAATCATTGGAAACCGCCTGCATACGGCACTCCTGAGAACTGATACTCATAAAACAACCTCACGGTTTTTTATTAGTCTATGCAGTCCTTTTTATAAAATGATACCCTGTCACATGCCGCCTCTGGTGACAATCCGCGGGCCGCCGGTGCCGCGGATATATTCCTCCGTGATGATCACCTGCCCGATATTGTCGTCCTTGGGGATCTCATACATGATATCCAGCATGATATCCTCGATGATGGCCCGCAGCGCCCTTGCGCCGGTATCTCTCTCCATGGCCTTCTCCGCGATAGCCTCCAGCGCGCCCTCGTCAAAGTCCAGTTTTACCTCATCCAGCGCCAGCAGCTTTTGATACTGCTTCAAAATGGCGTTTTTCGGCTCCTTTAAAATCTTTATCAGCATTTCTTTCGTCAACGACTCCAGCGCGAACACAACGGGAAGCCTGCCGAGAAACTCCGGGATCATGCCGAAATTGCGGATATCTTCTATGGTCACCTGCTGGAGCAGGTTCTTATCGTTGTCATACTTGTCCTTCAGATCCGCCCGGAAACCGATGGACGCCTGTTTGTTCAGGCGCTCCTTGATGATCTCCTCCAGATCGGGAAACGCGCCGCCGCAAATAAACAGGATATTTTTGGTATTGACCGTGGCCAGCGGCACCATGGCATTTTTGCTGTTGGCGCCCACCGGCACCTCCACCTCGCTGCCTTCCAGAAGCTTCAGCATCCCCTGCTGCACACTCTCGCCGCTGACATCCCGCTGATTGGCGTTTCTTTTCTTGGCAATCTTGTCGATCTCGTCAATAAAGATAATGCCCTTTTCAGCCTTCTCCACATCGTTGTCCGCCGCCGCAAGAAGCTTGGTCACCACGCTCTCAATGTCGTCGCCGATATAGCCGGCTTCCGTCAGAGACGTGGCATCGGCAATGGCAAGGGGCACGTCCAGAAGTCTGGCAAGGGTCTTCACCATGTAGGTCTTTCCGCTTCCGGTGGGGCCCACCATCAGCATATTGGATTTCTCGATCTCTATGTCGTCCATGGTTCCCGACGCCACCCGCTTGTAATGATTGTAGACCGCCACAGACATGATCTTCTTTGCCTGCTCCTGTCCCACTATGTATTCGTCAAGCTGCGCCTTGATCTGATGGGGCGCAGGGATCTTTTTCATCTGTTCTTTAATGGGAACCTCCTGTTTCTTTTCCGGAGGCTTTTTCTTTTTCAGCTTCTGTCTTTTAGGCACTTCCCCCATGCCGGGTCCCATAAACTGGATCATACTCACATTGGCAGGCATGTTTTCAAACAGCTTTGTCAGATCCAGTTCCCCGGTCACAAAAGGCTCTATGGATTTCTGGGCGCACTCGGAACAGATACACATATGATCCGGCATGTCGATCATATATTTGACCTTGCTCTCGGGACGGCGGCAGAGCATACACACCCGTTCATACTCATCCTCGTCCTCTTCCTCATCGTCCGTAACTTCCGCAGGCTCCTGTGTGAGCTTCTCTTCAGAATCCTCAGGCTCCGTGGTTGTTTTGGAATCCTTCCTGTCGGCAAGGGCTTCCTCCTCAAAAACTTCTTTTCTATCTTCCATTTTGTCTTTCCTCATTTCCATTTATTCACTGATCTGTCCGGCCAAGCTGCTCTTTCACCGCGGAAAGGGCGCGTTGAAGCTGATTGTCCTCCTCGATGGTAATAACGCTCTTTCCGTACAACGCCTCATCCAGCGCCACCTCAATGTCGGGAGCGATGCCCTTGTGGTGTATGTCGTTCCCGTTTGGCGTGAAATACTTGCTGACAGTCAGCTTCAGGGATGTGCCGTCCCCCAGATCCAGCACCTGCTGCACGATCCCCTTTCCGTAGGTGTTGGTGCCTACCACCGTTCCGGTCCCGGTATCCTGCACGGCGCCGGCAAAGATCTCCGAGGCGCTGGCGCTGTTGCCGTTGACCAGCACTGCCAGCGGTTTTGCAAATATATGTTCCCCCTCTGCCTTATATTCTGTGCGCTGGCCGTATTTGTCTTCCATATATACGATCAGCCCTTTGGGCACAAAATACTCCGCAATATTGCACACGGTATCCAGCATACCGCCCGGATTGTCCCTAAGATCGATCACAAGTCCCTGCATCCCCTGTTCGGTCAGATCATTGTATGCGGTCTCAAACTGCTTGGTAGTCGTCTTGTCAAAGCTGGCGATCTGGATATAACCGATCTGGTCCTCCAGCATGGTGTGGGCAACCGTGGGAATGTCAATGGATCTGCGGGTAAGCGTCTTTTGGAGATAGTCCGTCTCGCCCTCCCGGTAGATCTTCAATTCCACCTGCGTGCCTTCTTCCCCCTTGATCAGGGCCACCGCCGCGTCAGTCTCCATCCCGGTCACGTCCGTTCCGTCAACTGCCACGATCTGATCCCCGGGCCGGAGATCCGCCTCCAGAGCGGGGGTATCTTCAAAGCATTTGATCACTGTCAACGCCTGCGTATCAGTATTTTTTGTTAATGTGGCGCCGATACCGGAATAAACTCCCACGATGTTTTCATTGACCTCCGCGGTTTCCTCCCGGTCATAGTACACGGAATAGGGATCGCCCAGAGCCTCTGTAAGTCCCTTGTAGATTCCTTCCCTCATCTGGTTTGTGTCGGCGTCCTCCAGATAATAATAATCGATCAGAGAACGAATGCTGTCGATCTTTTTCGTAACCTCTTCCGTCAGCAGGCTGTCTTCCTCCGTCTTCCCGGTCTTTAACACCGGGGAATCCACCTTCGCCGGCGCTTTGATCATACTGCCAATCAGCATTGCGCCGCCGGCGAGAACACTGGTTATGATAATGCCGATGAGGATGCCTGCAAAAAGAGATTTTTTTGTATCTGCCATTCAAAAAGCTCCTTTAATTACTCACATAATTCCACGGGCTGACATAATTGCCGTTCAGCCTGACTGTAAAATGCAGATGGGGGCCTGTCGAATCTCCTGTGGACCCCACCAGCGCGATCAATTGCCCTGTCTCTACATAATCGCCTTGACTCACGCACAGATAGGAGGCGTGCATATAGATGGTCACCAGTCCTTCTCCATGATCCACCATCACATAGTTACCCATGGATGAATTGTATCCGGCGCCGATCACCGTTCCCTTATAGGCGGCAATGATCGCAGTCCCCAGTTCCGCGCCGATATCGATGCCGTTGTGGAACCGCCTGTCTCCGTAAATGGGATGGTGTTCCCGCCATCCGTAGGGGCTGGTGATCCTTGTGCTGCTGGGGCAGGGCCACACAAACAGCGTAGAAGGATCTACGGTGATCGTATAGCCTTGGGCATTCAGCTTCTGCTGCTCCGCATCTGCCATTTTTTTCAAAACCGTCTGTGCCGCCGTAGCCTCCGCCTGACTTCTCTGGGCTTCCTCCATCTGAGAAAGCATGGAAGTAAGGGAAGAAACCGCCGCGTCCCGCTGGACGCTGGCGTCGTAAGCCGCCGCCTCCAACTGGGCAAACAGGTTGTCCCTGTACGCGATCTGTTCTTCATACTCCTGCGCCAGCGACTTTGTGGCTTGGATCGTTTCGTTATATTTTTTCAGTTCTTCGTTTTTCTTTGCCAAAAGCTCCTCGGCCGCAGACTTTTTCTGTTCCGCCTGCGTCCGCAGCGCCTCTAATTCATCGTACTGGGCCGACAGCACGGATTTCTGCTCCGCGACGGCTTTCTTGGCTTCCTCGTAACGGTTGAGCATCTTTCTGTCATAGCGGTAGATGCTGCTGATGTACTCCGCGCGGGTGAGAAGATCGGATGCGTCCGCCGCGGAGAGCAGCACCGACAGATAACTCTGATTGCCGTTCTCATACATATAACGTATGCGCAGTTTCATATTCTCATACTGCTTATGCTCGGTTTCCTCCGCCTTGGAAAGCTCTATGTTCGCAGCGTCGATCTCCTTCTGCTTTGCCTCCTCCTTTGCGGAGATATCGGCCATTTCCTTTGCCGCCTCGCCAAGCTTGGCGTCCAGTTCCTGCATATTTTTCTCAATACCCTGCTTCTGCGTTTCCAGCTGGTCTACCTTGTCCTGGGTATCGCCAAGCTGCTCCTGCAGGGAGCTTTGTTCATTCTGCACATTGTCCATCTGTTGCTGCAGGTCCTGCTGTGTCTGCTGCAGGTCGTCAATATCCTGCTGCAGAGAATCCAGAGAAGACCCGGAGGCCGGCCCGCAACTCCCTATGAACATCACAGCCGCAAGAGACATGCACAACAGCGCTTGAACTCTCTTTTTCATCTCTGTCACTTCTTTCTATACCTTCAGATGCTTGCGAATGGTCAACATACTTCCGAGAAAACCGATGCCGACGCCGATGCAAAGAGATACCGGCACCAGATACCGGAAGATCTCTCCCGCCGGAATAAAGGAAAGAATCCCTGTCAGCATCCCGAATTTGTCACTGACAAACGTCTGCATGCGCTGATACAACACATAGAGGATGATCAACGGCACACCGGAGCCAATCAGTCCGATCACCACGCCCTCAATGATAAAAGGCGCTCTGATAAAGAAATCCGTGGCGCCGATGAGCTTCATGATGCCAATCTCCTCTTTGCGCACCGCGATACCCACCGCAACGGTGTTGCTGATGAGAAACACCGCCACCGCAAAGAGCAGCACGATAATACCGATGGAAAGATACCCCAGCAGTGAATTGAAATTGGTCAGCGTGTCCGCCACCGTATTGTTGCTGCTCACCTCACGGATACCTTCCACTTGGGACAGATCCTTCACCAGCTGATCCTGTTTGGACACGTCCTTGAGATAAATCTGATAATTGGCGCTGTTCGCGAGAGGATTGTCCTTGGCAAAATCCTGCGCCAGATCCTCCGCCATGTCCGGATCCTCCGTACCGAAATAAATGGGCATAAATTCCTGCCATGCCTCTTCCGCGGAAACAAAGGTCACATTCTCCACTTCTTCCCGGCTCCGGATAAAATCGCCGATCTTGGCGATCTGATCGTCGGTGACGCCCTCGTCAAAATAGGCTACTACGGCCACGCCCTTTTCCGCTTCCCGCACCACATGGTTCACGTTGACCACGATCGCCGTAAAAATGCCAAACATAAAAATACAGACGACCATGGTGGCAAGAGACGCGAGGGAATAAAATTTATTGCGTAAGATATTTTTCAGACCCTGCCGGAGAGAATACAAAAAAGAATTAAACTTCATCTGTATACCCTCCTTCTTTTTCATCGCTGACGATACGGCCTTCCTCCAGCGTGATCACCCGTTTTTTCATGGCGTCCACGATCTCCCTGTTATGCGTGACTACAAGGACCGTGGTGCCCTTCTCATTGATCTCCTCCAGCATCTTCATGATCTCCCAAGCATTTTGGTTGTCTAAGTTGCCGGTAGGCTCGTCGGCCATGATCAGCTGCGGCTTATTCACAAGGGCTCTGGCAAGGGCAACCCTCTGCTGCTCGCCGCCGGACAGTTCGTTGGGAAACGCCTTGTAACGCTCCGCAAGTCCCACCCCGGAGAGCGCCTGCGGAACTTCGCGCCGGATCCGTCTGGGAGACGTCTCCACCACTCTCTGGGCAAACGCGATATTTTCATAGATATTCCGGTCCTTCAGAAGCCGGAAGTCCTGAAACACCACGCCGATATTCCGCCGGAATTTGGGAATCTGCCGGCGTTTCATATGATTTAGTTCCTGCCCCGCCACGGTGATCGTCCCTGACGTAGGCTCCAGTTCTTTCAACAGGAGCTTGAACAGCGTCGTCTTGCCGGCGCCGCTTGGGCCGATGATAAAGACAAATTCTCCTTTTTCAATATGCAGATTGATTTCATTGACCGCCGGATTGCCGGTGGAGTAAGCTTTGCTTACATTGTCCATATGAATCATTTTGCATGCCTCCTAAAATCAAAAATCCTGCTTTTCCATATATTGCATGTACTTTACGACCATAAGCGCGATCTTGAAGGTAATGGCATCCTCAAAGGAATGCAGATCGAGACCCGTCAGCTTTTTCAGCTTGTCCAGACGGTACACCAGCGTATTTCTGTGGATGAAAAGCTGTCTGGAGGTTTCGGAGACATTCAGGTTGTTTTCAAAGAATTTGTAGATCGTGGACAGTGTTTCTTCGTCAAAATCGTCCGGCGATCTGTCCTGAAAGATCTCGCTGATAAACATTTTGCACAGAGGGATCGGAAGCTGGTAGATCAGACGGCCGATGCCAAGGGTATTGTACGCGAAATAGGGTTTGTCGTCAAAAAAGATCTTGCCTACGTCCAGCGCGATCCTTGCTTCCTTATAAGAACGTGACACTTCCCGGAGATCGTTGACAATGGTTCCATAGGCGATATGTACATGGGACGCATCCTTTCCGAACGCATAGCGTATCTTCATGGCCGTCTTGTCCAACTCCTGATAATCTCCCTTTTCCTTCATGGTCTTCACTACCGCGATACTTTTTTCGGTCACGCTTGTGATAAAGTACTTTGTCTTATCCGTGCACACGCTTTTTAACTTGTCCATGGCAGCGCTGTCGTTGTCCCGTCCCGTCTCAATCAGGAAAACGACTCTGGGAACCTCCACCTCAATATGCAGCTTCTTTGCCTTCGCAAAAATATCTACCATCAGCAGATTGTCCATCAGCAGATTCTTTACGAAATTTTCCTTGTCAAACCGCTCCTTATACGCGATCAGCATGCTCTGAAGCTGAAAAGCCGCAAGCCTGCCTACCGTGTAGGTATTTTCATCCTTGCCGGTAACCACAAGCACATAATTTACCCGCTGGTCGTCAAATATCTTGAAAAACAGGCTTTCTTCGATCACCTGCTGTTCTGCCGGCGATTCAATAAAGGAAATTGCCGCTTCTTTATATTCAAACTTTCTGACAGATGTGGAAACAAGTTCATTACCGTTTGCATCAAGCACACAAAACTCCGCCCCCGAGATCGTCTTCAAACCTTCCACTGTACTCTGCAGCACCAGATTAGATATCATATCCAAACTCCTCTCTAAAAAAGTGTCGCCGGACGGCGACACTTCGCCATCCATTCACTTGGCTCGCGCATTTTCCTATTGCATAAAAACATTGCGCCATCCGCAATCAATCGATACAAATCCACTCTTATTCTATAGCAAATTCGCAAAAAATAAAAGTGTAAATTTTGTGAACTATGTCTAAAAATGACATTTTTTTGGTCAGATGACCTCTTCCGGACGCAAAAACCCTTCTCCCAGCACCTCTCTGGCGTCGCTCACTACCAAGAATGCCTGTCCGTCCACCTGATTGACAAGCTCCTTCAGCGTGATGATCTCTTTTTTATTGACTACACAATAGAGCATGGTCCTGTCTTTTCCGGAATACATCCCCACCGAACGGATGCCGGTAACGCCGCGCTCCATCTTTTCCATGATCCTTCCCGCGGTCTCCTTCGGCCTGTCTGTCACTATAAACGCCTGTTTCGCGAACTTCACGCCCTCCAGTAACCCGTCGGACACGCGGGAGGCCACATAAACTGCTATGACCGCATACAACGTTTTGCTGATCCCAAAGGCAAATACGCCCAGTCCCACGATCACGCCGTCCACGATCTGCAAAATCTGCACCACAGACAAATGACGAAAATAAGGCCACACAAGGGAAGCAACCGTTTCCGTGCCGCCGGTGGAGGCTTTCGCCCGGAACACAAGCCCCACGCCTGCCCCGGAGATCAGCGCCCCGAAAACAG
>CANQQN010000044.1 GCA_947625995.1 uncultured Lachnospiraceae bacterium | reverse complement strand
CAGCCCGCCGAGGAGGCACCGGTGCCCCTGGCCGGCGCCACCTACTCCGGCCCCGCCGAGGTGGATGGCGATCAGGGCTCCGCCAGGACGCTTTCCCAAGGCGCAGGCGCCGCCCCCGCGGCGGTGGCCGCCGGCGGGGGCGCCGCCACCTTGAAACGCACTGTGACCTACAATATCCCTCAGGCGCCTGTAGTCACCGTCAGCGTGGAAGCTACCACCGCAGGCTACGGCTATCTGGTGCCGCCCACCGCAGTAGCTCTTGAAAACGGACGGACGGTAGATTACTATGTGACAAAGCTTCTGACCCAATACGGATATACCTACACATGTGAAGGCTCCGTGGGACAAAGCTTTACCCTGACTTCCGTGGGGAAGGCCGGCGCCTTTGCCCATCCGGCCATTCCGGATGATCTGAAGGACAATATCCTGTCCGATCCTGTTTGCGGACCCGCTTATAACGAGGAGGCCTTCCAGCCGGACAACCTTTCCGGTTCCTGTTTTGTGCCCGGCCAGTCCGGATGGATGTACAGCCTGAATGAGCAATATCAGGCCATGGGAATGTCCATGGTCCTGCCCTCCGCCAACGATTATATCCGAGTGCGCTACACCCTTGCAAACGGCAAAGACATCGGAAACTCTTTTAATCTTGACGGCGCATACAACGGCTGGGAAAAAGAATGGTGATAGATAAAAAGCGCAGGCTTTCATAGCCTGCGTTTTTTTAAATATTCTCGATCTGCCAGTCGATAGGCGTCTCCCCGTGTTCTTCCAAAAAGCGGTTGGCCTGACTGAAATGCCGACAGCCGAAAAATCCTCTGTAAGCAGACAGCGGACTGGGATGCGGCGCCTTCAGGATCAGGTGCTTCGGATTGTTCAGCATGACCGCCTTCTTCTGTGCGGGACTGCCCCACAGAAGATATACCACCGGCCGGTCAACCTGATTGACGGCGCGGATGGCGGCGTCCGTAAATTCTTCCCAACCGATGTCTCGATGAGAAAACGCCTGATGGGCGCGAACAGTCAACAGCGTATTTAAGAGCAGAACTCCCTGTTGGGCCCATTTCGTAAGATACCCGTTGTTTGGAATGAAGCAGCCAAGGTCATCCTGCAGTTCCTTATAAATATTTTCCAGCGAAGGCGGGATCTTCACGCCGGGCCGCACGGAAAAGCACAGTCCATGGGCCTGTCCCGGCTCATGATAGGGATCCTGCCCGATGATTACCACCTTCACTTTGCCAAGGGGCGTTAAGTGAAACGCGTTGAACAGATCATCTGCAGGAGGATACACCACCTGAGAATGATATTCCGATACCACCGTCTGGTGAAGCTTCCTGTAATAGGGCTTTGCAAATTCCGGCTTCAAAGCCGCCAGCCAGTCATTAGAAATAGGGGGCATAAAGATTCTCCTCTCTTTAGGAAATTGTTATTCCCACGAATAGTTACAACACAAAATGGTGTCCTTTACAGATTTCAATGATCTTACAGTCACAGCCGCACAGAAACACCCCGTTGTTTCAGATACTTTTTCAGATCCACGATCTCCATTTCTTTGTAATGAAACAGGGAGGCCGCCAGTGCCGCGTCGGCGCCGCCCTCTGTCAGCACATCATAAAAATGCTCCATAGCGCCGGCTCCCCCGGAAGCGATCACCGGAATGGAGACATTCTCTGAAATCGTCTTTGTCAGTTCCATATCATATCCGTTTTTGGTGCCGTCACAGTCCATGCTGGTGAGCAGGATCTCACCGGCTCCCAGCTTTTCCGCTTTTTTTGCCCATTCCACTGCGTCGATACCGGTGTCCACTCTGCCACCGTTCAGATAGATATTCCAGCCGCTGCCGTCGTCCCGGCCCTTGGCGTCAATGGCAACCACCACGCACTGGCTGCCGAATTTGTTCGCCGCCTCTGCGATCAGCGAAGGATTTTTGATAGCTGCGCTGTTGACAGAAATCTTGTCCGCCCCTTCGCGCAAAAGAACCTTAAAATCCTCCACCGTACGGATACCGCCGCCCACAGTGAAGGGAATAAACACCTTCTCCGCCACCCTGCGCACCATGTCCACCACAGTACCGCGGGCGTCGCTTGAGGCTGTGATATCCAAAAAAACAACTTCATCCGCTCCCGCCCTGTCGTAAGCGGCGGCAATCTCCACCGGATCGCCCGCATCACGGAGATTCACAAAATTTACGCCCTTTACCACTCTTCCGTTGTGCACATCAAGACAGGGAATGATCCGCTTTGTAAACATAAACTCCTCTTTTCATAAAATCGTCTGTTAATTTATCTGTTTTCTTCAAGCCGGCTGTCCCGGTTTTCAGCCTGCGGGACATAGGCAGGCTCTTTGACAGCCATTCCCGGACGATTATAACTCTGCAAAGTTTTTCAGTATCGTCAGCCCCACATCGCCGCTTTTCTCCGGGTGGAACTGACAGGCAAACAGATTGTCCTTTTCCACAGATGCATGAATACAGACCCCATACTCTGCGGTTGCCGTGACAATGGACGGATCCTTTGCCTTCAAATAATAAGAATGTACAAAATATACATACGCCTGCTCCTTCAATGAACGGAACAGACGGCCTTCATTCTGGAGATGAAGAGAATTCCAGCCAATATGAGGGATCTTTAAGCCCGGCTCCTCCGGGATCCGCAGGATCTCGCCCTTCAGAATCCCAAGTCCCGGAACCCCCGGGCTTTCCTCACTGGATTCAAACAAAAGCTGAAGACCGAGGCAGACTCCAAGAAGCGGAATTTTGCGATGGACCGCCTCCCTGATCACCCCGTCAAGGCCATACCTTTTTAACTGCCCCATTGCGGAGCCGAAGGAGCCGACCCCCGGCAAGATGATCTTGTCCGCTGTCAGAATCTGTCCACTGTCTCTTGTAACAACCGTCCGCTGTCCAAGAGACTGAAAAGCCTTTTCCACACTTTTTATATTTCCCGCGTCATAGTCGATGATTGCGATCATTGTCACTGTTCCTTTACCTAAATCGATCTCTTTTCCGCTATTGTAACATAGATTTTGGGGAAATAACATAGATTGAAAAAAATATTTGCTTTTTCTGCCATTTTGTACTATATTGTAGATGTGATAAAGAGACGGTGGCGCAGCGCGCAATCCGTCGAAAGAAGAATCCTGCCGAAAGCACTGGCGGCAGGAATATAAGCAGCTTTCAGTGCAGAACGGAGGAACATCATGAAAGCAAATGTATATGTAGAGTATGCCGGCAAGCAGGTAAGCGAGGCAGATATGATCAAAGCCGCTAAAGCGCTCTGGACCAAGTCCGGTAAAAAGATCAGTGAGATCAAATCCATGCGCCTTTATGTAAAGCCGGAGGATTCTGCCGTATACGTAGTCATAAATGATGATTTTAATAGCATTGTACTTATTTGATCGGACATAATTGAATCATTGATTACGGATCATATTTTTAGAATATGCAGAAAATCCCCCGGAAACTATGAAAAACCGGGGGATCTTCTTCATATAATCAAACGTTCACACGCAGGAGGTTGGGGCTATTGTGCAGATAGCCCCTTTGTCATGGCATCGGTGCAGGGATAACCAGACAGCCAACAAAAGCGTGTGGCCGGATCAGGGTATCCTCTATGTCATCGCAAGATGCGGGGGATACCCTTTTCCTTTTACGCGGCAGCCAACAGGTATGCAAGTCTGTTGTGTGCGCTGCCGGTAACGTTTGAAGCAAGTTGTAGCAGGGCTGATCAAAGATATGCAATAAGAAAAGCCCAAAACAGAATTACTTGCCAACTGGTTTAAACACAAGCCTTTGATAATGACGGCTTATTTAGCTGTAACGTCTGTCCATCCTGTTTCCTGCAACCAGTTCACATAGTATTGTTCCTCCTCATAACTGAACGCAAGCACAGCGCCGTCATAGACAACTGCTTTTACTATGGGCACACTATATGATGAATCAGGTGCCTTATAAGCAGTACCCGCTGTACCATCTGTACTTTCTATTATAGTAACAGTCTCCACTTTCTCACCGGATAGATCGTATGTTTTCTTTGATACTGTTGTTCCAGCGTGAGTTTTCTCATTAACACCATCCGTAAAATGCTCCGACTGTAAATTTGTATCATAATTAGCAAAATTTTCTGCTTCATATCCCTGCAACTCTACCAGATATGTAGATGCATCTGACTGGAAAGCAGATTTCCTTGCTTCACCGATATATCTCATTACATTCGGCACCAACGCCGCAGCCAAGATCAAAATGATCACAATAACTACAATCAGTTCTACAAGTGTAAAACCTTTTTTGTTCAGCCTATCTTTTATTTTTTTCACTATTACTTACCTCCTCTTTCATTTCAAAAAACCGAAATAAAATATGCAAAAACATACTTGTTTCTTCTAATGCATGCTTTGACCGATCAAAAAACACCGGAAACAAACACTAAAAAGCCAGATCAAGGTCCTGGTTTCTCATTCTTTGCAACATCAGTCCACCCAGAAGCCTGTTTCCATGTCACATAATACTTCCCATCTGTATACGTAAATTCAAGAACAGCGCCTTTATTTACCTGTACTTCCACTTTTTTGCCGACAGTTGTTTTAGGTGCGGTTGATGAATAGTCTGTAACAGCAGCACTATTGATCACAACTTGAGCCGCCGTAAGATTACTCAGTTTATAAGGTGCTGCATACTCCGCATTATTTGTGGATATACAAACAAGGTCTTTATCTTTTTTCGCATAGTATTCTGCACAGATACCCTGTGATTCTACAAGGTAAGAAGAAGCATCTGCCTGAAACGCAGATTCCTTTGCCTGTCCAATATACCGCATTACATTAGGCACCAACGCCGCAGCCAAGATCAAAATGATCACAATGACCACGATCAGTTCTACAAGCGTAAAACCCTTTTTGTTAAGTCTGTCTCTTAACTTCTTCATTTTTCTACCTCCATATTCTTTATCATTTTGAAACGCTGCCCAAAACCCCTCTTGTGCACTGCACCAATTGCAATGTGGAGTTCCTTTGGCCATGCCCGGTTTCGCGCGCTTTGTACGCGCGGGTTCAGGCGAGCCTGTGACAGCTTCCCATGTATAATTTACCTTTAAATTTTTATTATGTCAATAAAAAATTAGTTATTCTAGCACATTTTTACAAAAAAAATTTTTGGGCGTCCTTTTCACTCTATTCAAATCATCTAAATCATTTTTTATCAGTGTTCCGCTGCATTTTCTAAATTTTAATAGGTTCCAAATATCATTTTGCTTGCCAGATTCGGGAGCTTTTTTCTTATCAGATGTGGTTATCTTTTTGCATATGAATTGTTGAAGAAATTTTTTGTAAACCCTTGCATTTTCTTGCCAGATATTGTATACTTTTGTCAAATACAAATGATTTATTTACTTTACGAAAGATGATTCCATGAAAAGAGGAAAGCATTGTTTTGTTTGCCGGATGTTTTCCTTTGGCGCGCAGGGGATCATTTTTTATTTGCCTTTTTTGCAAGGGGATTCGCCTGTGATATCATTTTTGCGGGAGATGTTATTTTGAAAAACAGGAAATCCATTGGCAGAGATTCAAATCGTAAGACTGATCTGTTCTGTTATTCCGGCAATGAACTGGGGCGGGATATCCGATCCGCCGGCGCGGACATTCAGCTTGATGCATACGTGAAGAGCGTTTTGGCAAATAAGATCATTCTGGCTTGGATCCTTCATTATACGATTGAACCTTTTCAGGCTCTGTCGCCGGAGGAGATCCTTCCCTATATCGAAAGCTCGCCACAGATCAACGCTGTGCCGTTGTTTCCCTCCGATTCTAAGGAGCTTACCGCTCTGCCGGAAAAGATTACCGGTTGTTCCACGGAGCATAGCCTGCCCGGCGAGGGCACTGTTTATTATGATATCAACTTTCGCGCCAGCCTTCCCCATTCGCCGCGCTCCTCTTCTGTCAATATCATTATCGATATAGAGGCGCAGAAAAGTTTTTATCCCGGTTATTATATTGAATCCAGAGGCGTTTTTTACTGCGGCCGTTTGATCAGCGCGCAGCTTGGAAGAGAATTTACAGGCTCCCGCTATAATGACATCAAAAAGGTGTATTCCATCTGGCTTTGCATGAATGCGCCACGCTATATCGGTAATGCCGTCTCAGAATACATGTTTTGCAAGCGCGATCTTCTGCCGGGCATCCCGGACCGGGAGCAGGCCTACGACAAGCAATCCCTGATCCTTGTCTGCCTGAATGAAAAATCTGCCTGCGGCAACCAACTGACCGATATGCTAAATATTTTGTTATCCTCAAAGATTGACTACAAGACGAAAATGGAAACGCTGAAAACCGTTTACGGGATTCCCGTGAGCAGAGAATTAGAGGAAGGGGTTGAAAATATGTGCAATTACTCAGAATGGGTTTTGGAAACAGGTAGAAAGGAAGGTAAAAGGCTTGGCCGTAGGGAAGGTAAAAAGCTTGGCCGTGAAGAAGGTAAAAGGCTTGGCCGTGAAGAAGGTAAAAGGCTTGGCCGCCTTGAGGGGTTTGAGGCTGTAGCCATGAGAATGCTGAAAATGAAAAAATACGGCGACGATGAGATCCTTCAGCTTTCCGGCATCAGCCGCAGCAAACTTAACCGATTAAAAGAAAAAGTCTGACAACCGCTCCGCATCGAGGAGGAGGCGATGATTAGCCGCCGACCTCTCACACCACCGTGCGTACCGTTCGGTACACGGCGGTTCAAACAACTTAAAATGTAACAAACATTTTTTGCCGGATATTGTATACTTTTGTCAGATACAAATGATCTGTTTACTTTACGAAAGATGATTCCATGAAAAGGGGAAAGCATTGTTTTGTTTGCCGGATGTTTTCCTTTGGCGCGCAGGAAATCCTTCCCTATATCGAAAACACACCGCTGATCAACGCTGTGCCGTTGGTTCCCTCCGATTCCAAAGAGCTTACCGATTTGCCGGAAAGGATTACCGATTGTACCACGAAGCATAGCCCGGCGAGGGCACTGTTTATTATGATATCAACTTCCGCGCCGGCCTTCCCCATTCGCCGCGATCTTCTGCCGGGCATCCCGGACCGGGAGCAGGCCTACGACAAACAATCCCTGATCCTTATCTGCCTGAATGAAAAATCTGCCTGCGGCAACCAACTGACCGATATGCTGAATATTTTGTTATCCTCAAAGATCGACTACAAGACGAAAATGGAAACGCTGAAAACCGTTTACGGGATTCCCGTGAGCAGAGAATTAGAGGAAGGGGTTGAAAATATGTGCAATTACTCAGAATGGGTTTTGGAAACAGGTAGAAAGGAAGGTAAAAGGCTTGGCCGTAGGGAAGGGTTTGAGGCTGTAGCCATGAGAATGCTGAAAATGAAAAAATACGGCGACGATGAGATCCTTCAGCTTTCCGGCATCAGCCGCAGCAAACTTAATCGATTAAAAGAAAAAGTCTGACAGCCGATCCGCGCAAAAACAGCGGATAAGCACTTGGCTTACCCGCCGTATCACTGCAGACCTCTATTCACTGTCCAATGTAAACCAAAATTCTACGCCGTTCTCATAATTTATCACGCCGCATTTTTGATGAAGAGAATCCATGATCGCCTTTACAATGGACAGCCCGATACCGCTGCCTCCGTATTCTCTTGTTCTGGCCTTATCCACCTTATAGAATTTGATCCAGATCTTTTCGATATCCTCTTCCGGGATCGGGTTTCCTGTATTAAACACAGAAATCCGAACTTCCTTATCCTGTTTTTTGATCCGTACATCTACCTTTTTTTCTTTTGAGGCGTGATTAAGGGCGTTGCTCATATAATTGGTAAAGACCTCTTCCACCTTAAACTCGTCGGACCATACATAAACCGGCTTTTTGGTATTGCAGGATATGGAAACCTCTTTCTGTTCTGCCAAAAGCTTCATGGAAGAAATGATATTATTCACCACTGCCGTGATGTCAAACCGCTCCATGGAAACGGTGTCGTTGCCAAATTCGATCTGATTGAGTGTCAAAAGCTTCTGCACCATGCCGTTCATCTTGGCCGCCTCATCCATGATGACTTCACAGTAAAAATTACGACTCTCCTCGTCGTCGTTGATGCATTCTTTCAATCCCTCCGCATAGCCTTGGATCAGCGCAATGGGAGTCTTCAACTCATGCGATACATTCGACAGGAAATCTTTTCGCATTTCATCGATCTGAATCTTTTGCTCGATATCCCGCTTCAGTTCGTTATTGGCGGTTTTCAGATCGGAAATGGTTTCCTCAAGCTTTTCGGAAAGCTTGTTCATGTTTTCACCCAGCGTATCGATCTCTTCCGTGCTTTCACCCACGTACTTGGCGTCAAAATTCAACTGGGTCATCTGAGCGGAAATGGCAATCAGGCGCTGCAGCGGCCTTGTGATCCGGTCAGACATATACAAAATACAAACCGTAGCCACCAGCATTACCGCAATCGCCACATAGGCAAGGAACCGGTTTGAAACAGCCACGTTCTCATGAACACTCTCCAGAGCCGTACGCGTCACAAAAAAATAACCGCAGTTCAGACTGCCCACCATCTCCATATAGTCCGTGTTGAACCGGGTATCCCGGGTCTTGGTAAGCTTGTAGTGGTTGGTGCTTTCGATCTCGGTGGTGTAATTGCCATTCACATCATAGGAATCCCCGTATATATAATTGTGAAGCGGCACGATCAATGTCCTGTCATCAGAATTTGTAGAGGAATACACAACATGCAGGGACGTGTCCATCACCATAACAGACATATTGTAATTGTCACAGTACTCTTCCATCTTCAGATCAAAATCTTCTGTATAGATTTCTTCGATCCCGTTTACCTGATTCAGGCTGTCATACATTTTTTTGAGCGCGCCCTGTTTTTCACTGTAATAAACCTTTTCCAAAAAGATATTGTTGATACCCCAGCACAAAAACAGTGTGCAGATGGTCAGCGCGCAAGTGACAAAGGCAATCTGCCGTCTGATTGAATGCAACATACTTTTTACACCTCAAATTTATAGCCCATGCCCCAGATGGTGTGGATATAGCTTCCCTTATCGCCCATTTTGCTTCTCAGCTTTTTCACATGGGTGTCAATGGTCCTTGCGTCTCCGAAATAATCATAGTTCCACACGTTGTTCAGTATTTTTTCTCTGGACAGCGCAATGCCTTTGTTCTCCACAAAATAAGTCAGAAGCTCAAACTCTTTAAAACTGAGTTCAATGGGACGGTCATCGATTTTTACCTGATGCGCCGCTTTGTTGATCTCTATACCACCCACAGAAATAATAGAATCCGCGCCAATGGCATTGCTGCGGCGCAGGATCGCCTCCACCCTCGCAACAAGGATCTTTGGGCTAAATGGCTTTGAGATATACTCATCCACGCCCAGATCAAATCCCTGCAGTTCGTCTCTCTCATCACCCTTTGCCGTCAGCATGATAATAGGCACATCGCTGTAGGAACGGATTTCTTTACAGACTTCCCAGCCGTCCATCTTCGGCATCATTACATCCAATATGATCAGGGCGATCCCTTTATTCTGATAGAATATGTCCAGCGCTTCCTCGCCGTCTCCTGCCTCGAACACCTCATAGTTTTGCTTGATCAGAAAGTCCTTTACCAGCTTGCGCATCCTGCTTTCATCATCGACTACCAAAATTTTTACACTTTCCATAGAAATCTCCATTCCGGAGCGTTTACGTGGCGGGGCGACGGGAAATTCATAAATATGATTTCTCGTCTGCCATCAGGGCTGTTTGCAACGCTCCTCAAGAATCTTCGGTTCTTAACAAATAGCCCTGTAAAAATCAGCACATCCGTGTGATTTTCCACACCAACCTCCCATTTTCGGGCATTACCGTCTTCCATTTGTATGGTATCCTATCAGAAAAATATGTTAACTTTGTGAAAGAACCGCCGTTTCCACAAAATGACCCGCTTGTCTGCTCTCCCTGAAAAAATTGACGCCGCAAAACTCGGGCTGCGATTTTTCTCTGAACTGCCGCACAGAAGTAAAAATAAGCACAAGGGCTGTGACCACAAAAGGAAGCATGTCATAAAAAGCAATGGGAATGTCAATATGAAAGAAATTATAGTATTTCAGCACACGCCAAGCCCCAAAGATAAAGGAGCCAACAACTGTAAATATAGGTTTATTATAACAAACGATTTTTTAACTGCAAGAATATTTCATACATAAATTGAAACATCTTGCAAATATCGACCTTTTGTATTAGAATATAACAAAAATTTCACAGGGAGGCCGGTCATATGCAGCTTTTAAAAGATAAGATCAATAAGGAAGGCGTCGTAAAGAAAGGCAATGTATTAAAAGTGGACAGCTTTTTGAACCACCAGATGGATATTGCGTTTCTCGAAGAGATCGGAAAAGAATTCAAACGCAGGTTTGCGGATGAAACCATCACCAAGATACTGACCATAGAAGCTTCCGGCATAGGGATTGCCTGCATCACGGCCAGATATTTTCAAGTCCCTGTCCTCTTTGCCAAAAAAACCCAGACAAAAAATATTGCGGGCGAAGTTTACACCAGCAAGGTAGAATCCTTCACCCACAATAAGGTTTACGATGTGATTGTCTCAAAACAATTTCTGACAGCCGACGACCGCATACTGATCATCGACGATTTTCTTGCCAACGGCAAGGCGCTGATCGGCCTGTCGGATATCGTAAAACAGGCAGGCGCTTCCCTTGTCGGCGCAGGCATCGTTATTGAAAAAGGATTTCAGGAGGGCGGCCGAATCATCCGCAATATGGGGATACGGCTGGAGTCCCTTGCCATCGTTGACGCCATGGACGAGAAAAACGGCTGTACATTCCGCCAGTGACCGATCACTTAGGTACAGGCGTGGGGCGTCTCTTATCAAACACTGCGTTGACGTCGAACAGATCTGACAGAAGATCAACGTTGTCATCGATCATATCATAATACATACGCTGTCCGTCAAGATTCCGGCGTCCCTGACGCAGGTACTGCAGATCCTGATTGAACTGGACCCACAGAGGATTGCTGTCAACATTGCAGTAATACCGGAAGCCCAGACCGCTGAGATAATTGAAACGCTCGTTATCCGGCGTATAAGGTTTCCAAGAGCCGATATCGTCGCCAAAAGCAAAGATCATCGTGTCCACTTTGTAGGTGCCGTTGTTCTCAAGGATAGGCCGCACCTGCATCTCCCATTTCTGGGCATCCTCCTGAAGCTGGCTCATGGAGATCTGTCCGTAATACCGGTGTCCCCAGCTGTGGCTTGCAAACTCCCAGCCCTGCTCCAGCAGGCGGTTCGCTACTTTTTTTGCCTCTTCCACCTGTCTTGCCCACTCTTCTTCACCAAGAGATTCTTTGTATTTATCCGCCGTGCGGTAACCGAGCACGCCGTCATAGCCGGTCAGCGCCAGATACCCTCTCGCGCCTTTGTAGGAGAAATCCGGATGAGCGGCGATAAAATCCTCCAAAAGAGGCACCATGTCAAAGGAGCCGTAGGTTTTGGAGCCATCATCGTTGATCACCTCATTGGTGATGTTTCCGTCCTCCCCGCAAAATAAAAATATCGTATATCCCTAAAAAACTGAGATCTATCAAAACATATTCCGTTTCGCTTTTCGT
>CANQQN010000043.1 GCA_947625995.1 uncultured Lachnospiraceae bacterium | reverse complement strand
GCGCCGCCCTCATGGACGCCATCACGGCCATGGCCGCGGCATTGCCGGCGCGATGCTCCTTGGTATGGCGTTTGCCGGGGTATTGTCCGCCATGACGGGCAGCGCCCATCCGGTTTTGAAATATGCTGTGATCTGTGGCGTAGGGGCGGTGATCTCCCAGATCGGTGATCTGGCGGCCTCCGCCATCAAGCGAGATTACAATATGAAGGATTATGGAAATATTATTCCCGGCCACGGGGGCATCCTTGACCGGTTCGACAGCGTGATCTTTACGGCGCCGGTCATCTATTATCTTGCCACGATCCTGCTGTGATCTTTGCCGCAGGCATAGGAATACGGGAGCTTTGACGATATGAAGAAGATTGTTATCCTCGGGTCTACGGGTTCTATCGGCACCCAGACCCTTGAAATCGTAAGAGAACAGAAAGACATAGAAGTGCTGGGGGTTTCCGCAGGTACGAATATCGCGCTGCTGGAAAAGCAGATCAGGGAGTTTGCTCCGAAGATCGCAGTGGTATGGGATGAAAGGAAAGCAAAAGAACTGGCTGTGGCTGTAGGGGATCTGCCTGTAAAGGTATATCACGGCATGGAAGGGCTTCTTGCCCTTGCCACTATGCCGGAGGCAAAGATCGTGGTCACCGCCGTTGTGGGAATGATCGGCATCCGGCCAACCATCGCTGCCATCAAAGAAGGAAAGGACATTGCCCTCGCCAACAAGGAGACCCTTGTGACGGCGGGACATCTGATCATGCCTCTTGCAAAAAAGAAGGGTGTCTCTATCCTGCCAGTGGACAGTGAGCACAGCGCCATTTTTCAGTCTTTGAACGGGGAAGAGAAAAGAGCGGTGAGCAGGATCCTGCTGACAGCTTCGGGAGGCCCTTTCAGGGGATTTACAAAAGAACAGTTAAGATCCGTTCGTCCCAAGGACGCCTTGAAGCACCCCAATTGGGACATGGGAAATAAGATCACCATTGATTCCGCCACGATGGTCAACAAGGGACTGGAACTGATGGAGGCCAGATGGCTGTTTGATGTGGATATTTCAAAGATCGAGATATTGGTACATCCCCAGAGCATCATTCATTCCATGGTGGAATATGAGGACGGGGCGGTGATCGCGCAGCTTGGCGTGCCCGATATGAAGCTGCCCATACAGTATGCCCTCTACTATCCCCACAGAAGATACGCGCCTACGCAGCGGCTGGATTTTCCAAAGGTAGGCGCCCTGACTTTTGAAAAGCCGGATGCGGAAACCTTCGAGGGGTTGCAGCTTGCCCTGAAAGCGGCCCGCGGCGGCGGTACGATGCCGGTGGTGTTCAACGCGGCAAATGAATATCTGGTGGCCAGATTTTTAAAGGAGGAGATCGGTTTTCTGGACATTCCCGCACTGATCGGGGATGCTATGGAGGCTCTTCCCGGCATACCGGATCCGGATCTGGAAGAAATTCTGTATATGGAAAAAGAGACATATGCATATTTAGATAAGAGAATGAAACTTGATAGATCATAGAAAGCAGGTGATGCATTGAATATTCTCATTGCAATAATTATTTTCAGCCTTATTATCATCATTCATGAACTTGGGCATTTTCTGGTGGCAAAGATGAATCATATCAAAGTATATGAGTTTTCCCTCGGCCTTGGGCCCACGCTTGTGGGCTTTACAAAGGGAGAAACCAAATACAGCCTGAAGCTTTTGCCCTTTGGCGGCGCCTGTATGATGGGCGAGGATGATGAGTTTGACACTGCGGATCCCAGAGCCTTCAACAATAAATCGGTGTTGGCAAGGATGGCAGTGGTGTTTGCAGGTCCTTTTTTTAATTTTATCCTTGCATTTGTGCTTTCCCTGTTTGTGGTGGGAATGGCGGGTTACGACCTGCCGGAGGTGCTCCGGGTTTCGGAAGGCTCTCCGGCGGAAGAGGCCGGCATAAAGGAAGGGGATATGATCACCCGGATCAACGGAAAGAAAGTGAATCTGTCCAGAGAAGTCACGCTGGAGACCATGCTCTATCCGGAAAAGCCCCTCAGGGTCACTTATGAGAGAAAAGAAAACGGGCAGACGGTGACAAAGGAGGCCGATGTCGTTCCGGAGTGGAAAAACGCCTACCAGATCGGCGTTTATATGGGACAGGGAGAAGGCCGTGAGGCGGTGATCACCGATCTTGTGCCCGGAGGTCCCGCTCAGGAGGCCGGCATAGAACCGGGGGACAGGATCACGAAAGTCAACGGCAAGACGGTCACCTCCTCCGCTGAGGTCTCGCAGACCATCGGACAGAGCGAAGACGCCAATATGGAGATCGTGGTAGAACGGGACGGAAAAGAGATTTCCTTATCCTTCACTGCTAACGACGCATCCGGCTATGACAGCGGGCTGTATCTGGATTCCGGCTACCGGTCCAGAGAAGGCGTTCTGTCTGTACTGAAATACAGCGTATATGAGGTAAAATATTGGATATCCACAACCTTCAAAACGCTTGGCATGTTGTTTACGGGGCATGTAAGCCTCAATGACCTGTCCGGCCCCGTGGGCATTGTGGATACCATCGGAGATTCCTACGAGCAGAGCAAGCAGGCAGGCGTGCTTTCGGTGATCCTCACAATGATGAATCTGTCCATTCTGCTCTCCGCGAATCTGGGCGTAATGAACCTGCTTCCGATCCCGGCTCTTGACGGCGGAAGACTGTTGTTTTTTATTATCGAGGCAATACGGGGAAAGCGGATGAATCCGGAACGGGAAGGAATGGTGCATTTTGTAGGATTCGTCCTTTTGATCGGCTTGATGATCGTAGTATTGTTTAACGATGTGCGCAAGATATTCTTTTGAATAAGTGAGTGAAGCAAAGATGAAAGCTTGGAAAAACGTGATGTTGGTGGCGGTGGCGGTGGTCACCGTAGCGCTGGCGGTTTGTGGTATGTTCGCCATTAAAAGGATCATGAATGAGAAAGAGCAGGTGATTCCCACGCCGGAGCCGGTGGCGGTAGAAACAAAAACAGAATCGCCTGAGGAAGGCCCGCAGGAGACACCGGAACCGGTCCAAAAGCCGGAGGAGACGCCAAGTCCGGAAGGGCTCGCCCTGCAGAAAAAGGTGGAACGGGTACTGGCGTCCATGACGCTCCGCCAAAAGATCGGACAAATGTTTGTTGTGGATATGTCACAGCTTGGAGGCAGCAGCAATACCTCTATCAATCAGCGGACCAGAAGCCGCCTCAACACCTATCCGGTGGGAGGCGTGCTGCTGACCGGCGTCAATATGTCGTCCGCACCGCAGACAACGGCATTTATACAGGAACTGCAGAGAAATGCCGATACACCGATGTTCATAGCGGTGGAAGAAGAAGGCGGGGACGCGTCCCTGCTGGCGTCCAACCCGAACCTGAACATTCCGAAGGTAAAGGATGCCCGCCAGTACGGCGACGATCGGGACGCGGAGGGCGCGACGAACGCGGCGCGGCAGATTGCGGAAGCCCTTGGAAGCTTAGGGTTTAACTTAAATCTCGCGCCGGTGGCGGATGTTGCTCTGGACGGAGAAGCTTCCGTGCTGGGCAGGCGTTGCTTCGGAACGGACGCGAAGCTGACGGCGCAGCTTGCGGAAGCGCAGGTGAAAGGATATCAGGAGGTCAATATCAGCGCCGTTATGAAATATTTTCCCGGGTGCGGCGGCGTATCGGAAAGTACAAAGGACGGGTATGTGGAAACTACCCGTACGAAAGAAGAAATGCGTGCGGTAGAATGGATCCCCTATATGACGGGCATTACAGCCGGCGTAGATGCCATTATGATGTCAAATATCGCGGCGCCGCAGCTTACGGGAGACCGCACGCCCTGTTCCCTGTCCCAAAAGGTCGTAGGCATCCTGCGTTCGGAACTGGGCTATAACGGCATGATCATTTCCGGCGCGCTCAACGAGCAGGCGATCACAAAATATTACAGCAGCAGCGAGGCTGTGCTGAAAGCCATAGACGCTGGGGCGGATATCATGTATTTGCCCGCCAGTCTGGAAGGTACATATTCCGCGGTGGAATCCGCAGTGCGCAACGGCAGGCTGTCCGAGGAACGAATCGACCAGTCCGTGAGCCGAATCCTTGCGGTAAAGATCGTGAGAAAGCTCATCGATCCCGAGGATTATCCGGAACCGTCTCCCACCCCTGATCCTGATGAGCAGAACTGGGAAGAGGACGACTGGTCAGATGAGGACGATGGGGACGACTGGTCAGACGAGGACGACGGGGAAGACAACGGCTGGGCCAACGAGGAAGAGCAGTCTGAAGAGGACGGAGAAGAGAGCGGCAGCCAGAGTGAAGAAGAGCCGGAAGGCGGTCAATAAGCAGCAGGACGGTGAGAACCATGAGAGAACAGACAAGAAAGACGGTAATCGGCGACCGTGTCATTGGAGGCGGAGAACCGATCCTGATCCAGTCCATGACAAATACGAGGACGGAAGATACAGAGGCTACGGTCCGGCAGATCCGCGGGCTGGAGCAGGCCGGCTGCGATATTATCCGTGTGGCGGTTCCAAATATGGAAGCGGCAAAAGCGGTAAAAGAAATTAAGAAGCGGATCTCCATTCCCTTGGTGGCGGACATTCATTTTGACTATAGGCTGGCCATTGCCGCTATAGAAAACGGGGCGGACAAGATCCGCATCAATCCGGGCAATATCGGTGAAGCAAAGCGCATACAGGCAGTGGTGCAGGCGGCAAAGGAAAGAAAGATCCCTATCCGGGTGGGAGTCAACAGCGGCTCTCTTGAAAAAAAATATCTGGAAAAATATCATGGCGTAACGGCGGAAGGACTTGCCGAAAGCGCGATGGAAAAGGTTGCCCTGATCGAGGAAATGGGCTATGAAAATCTGGTGGTCAGCATCAAATCTTCCGATGTGCCCATGTGCATCAAGGCGCATGAGATCATTGCGGAAAGGACAGATCATCCGCTGCACGTGGGGATCACGGAGGCGGGTACCGTTTATGGAGGAACGGTCAGGTCTGCCGTAGGGCTGGGGGCGATCCTGGCCCAAGGGATCGGCGATACCATCCGGGTTTCCCTTACGGGCGATCCGTTGGAGGAGATCCGCGCGGCAAAGCTGATCCTGCGCACGCTGGGCCTAAGAAAAGGCGGGGTGCAGGTGATCTCCTGTCCCACCTGCGGGCGGACGCGCATTGACCTGATCTCACTGGCGAATCAGGTAGAAAAGATGGTGGAGGATATCCCGCTGGATGTGAAGGTGGCGGTGATGGGCTGCGCGGTCAACGGCCCCGGGGAAGCAAGAGAAGCAGACTTCGGCATCGCAGGAGGCGACGGCGAAGGACTGCTGTTCAAAAAAGGGCAGATCGTGAAGAAGGTGCCGGAAGAAAAGCTGCTGGAGGCGCTTTTGGAGGAACTGCAGGCCTGCCAAAAGAAAAGCGTCTGAAAGAAGGAAAAGGCGGAGCTTACATGGAACCAAAACAATTTTTTGAAGTGTTTCCAACACTTCAGGTAAATGATTTTCTGAGAAAACTTTTTGAACAGGTGACCGTAACACGGGCGGCGTCAAGCCGCTCCGGTCAGGCTGTCCGGATTTATATAGAGAGCGGCAGCCTGTTGAACAAGCAGGATGTGCTGTCTGTCCAACGGGCCATCAAGGAGCAGTTATTTAAAAATGTTCCCCTGAAAGTGACGGTCATTGAGCGCTTCCGTCTGGCGAAGCCCTATACTATGCCGCAGCTTTGGAAGGAGTACGGCTCCAGTGTGCTTTATGAATTGGAACAGGAAAATCCGCTGGAGGCCCAGATGGTGGAAAACGGAGATGTGACGGTGTCTGAGGACGGCGTTTTTTTGTTGTCTCTGGAGGAAAGCAGGCTGTTCCGGTTGGCGGAAGGGGAGCTTCTGAAGCATCTGACCGCTATTTTTGTGGAGCGGTGCGCCTTGTCCGCGAAGGTAAAGATCGTTTATCATTCTCCGAGGGAGCAGGAGGACCACAGCAGGGACTACGAAAAAGAGGCGGTCCTGCGGCTGGGGGAAAAGGTCTTGGAGGAGGCAGAGGAAAAAACACAGCCTGACAGGAAGCCTGTTAAAAAACCTGAGGCGCCTGAAAAAAAGAAGCCGGCCGCTTCCAAAAAAGAACCGGGCAAAAAGATCTATTACCGGAATCGGAAGGACCGTTCTCCCGACTTGATTTACGGCGTGGATTTTGAGGATGCGTCTGTGGATATCAACACCATTGTGGAAGAAATGGGAACCGTGACCATTCAGGGCAAGGTGATCTATCTGGATTCACGTCCCATCAAAAACGGCGAGAGTGTGCTTGCTATCCTGCATCTTACGGATTTCACGGATACCATTGTCGTGAAGCTTTTTGTCAGGGTGGAAGACTGGGAGCAGATCTCTGCGGATCTTTCCGTGGGGTCGTTTCTGAAGGTGCGGGGCAATACCGTCACGGACCGGTTTGACCATGAGCTTTCTATTTCTTCGGGAGTCAGTATAAAGAAGATACAGGATTTCACCACGCCCCGCATGGACGCTGCAAAGGAAAAGCGGGTGGAGCTTCACTGCCATTCCAAAATGAGCGATATGGACGGCGTCACCTCGGTGTCGGATCTGATCAAGCGGGCGGTATCCTGGGGACATCCCGCCCTTGCCATTACCGATCACGGGGTGGTGCAGGGCTTTACAGAGGCCTTCCACACACTTCAGCAGTTAAAGCCTGAAAATTTTAAGATGATCTATGGGGTGGAAGGGTATCTGGTGGACGACCTGAAGCCCGTGGTGCAGGAGGAAGCCGGGCAGCCCATAGATACGGATTATGTGGTATTTGATCTGGAAACCACAGGACTGCACTGTGATAAGAATGAGATCATCGAGATCGGCGCGGTAAAGCTGCAAAACGGCGCGATCACAGACCGGTTCTCTACTTTTGTAAATCCAAAGGAACCCATTCCTTATCGGATAGAGGAACTGACGGGAATCAGCGACGCCATGGTGGCGGATGCTCCCCCTCTGGAGGAAATACTGCCGCAGTTTCTGAAGTTCTGCGAAGGCTGTGTGATGGTGGCCCATAACGCGGAATTTGATATGGGGTTTATCGATGAAAAAGCCGGAAAGCTTGGAATCCAAAAAGAATTTACCAGCCTTGACACTGTGGCGCTGGCGCGGATTCTGCTTCCAGATCTGCGGGGATATAAGCTGGATCAGGTGGCGAAGGCGGTGGGTGTGCCCCTGAAAAACCATCACCGGGCGGTGGAGGATGCCCAGTGTACGGCGCTGATCTTTGAAAAATTCCTGAAAATGTTGAAAGAGCAGGGAAAGAATACCCTCGCAGAGGTCAATGCCATGAGCAGGAAGAGCCCGTCGGCTGTAAAAAAGCTGCCCACGTACCATGTGATCATTCTGGCAAAAAATGAAACGGGCAGAGTGAATCTCTACCGTCTGATCTCCGCCTCTCATCTGGAATATTATAATAGGAGGCCGAGGATCCCCAAAAGCCTTCTGAACTCCCACCGGGAGGGATTGATCGTAGGATCCGCATGCGAGGCCGGGGAACTGTTTCAGGCGGTGCTGAACCATAAGAACCGCAGGGAGATCGCACGTTTGGTCCGTTTTTACGATTATCTGGAGATCCAGCCCATCGGAAATAACGCTTTCATGCTGCGGGAGGAAAAATACGGGTTTACCTCTGAGGAGGATCTAAAGGATCTGAACCGGCAGATCGTCAGGCTGGGAGAGGAATACGGAAAACCTGTGGTCGCCACCTGCGACGTGCATTTTATGGATCCGGAGGACGAGGTGTACCGCCGGATCATCATGGCCGGCAAGAGATTCGCGGACGCGGACGATCAGGCGCCCCTGTATTTTCGGACAACCGACGAGATGCTCGGGGAATTTGACTATCTGGGCTCCGCCAAGGCAAAGGAGGTTGTGATCACCAATCCCGTGAAGATCGCCGACAGCATCGACTATATAGAACCGGTGCGGCCTGACAAATGTCCACCGGTGATCGAGGGCTCCGACACCCAGCTTCGGGAGATCTGTTACAAAAAAGCCCATTCTATGTACGGGGAACAACTGCCGCCTATTGTGGCCGAAAGATTGGAAAAAGAACTGACGTCTATTATCGGGAACGGTTATGCAGTGATGTATATTATCGCCCAGAAGCTAGTGCAGAAATCCAACGAGGACGGTTATCTGGTGGGGTCAAGAGGCTCTGTGGGGTCCTCCTTCGTGGCCACCATGGCCGGCATTACGGAGGTGAATCCCCTGCCGCCCCATTATTATTGCAGGAAATGCCACTATACCGAATTTGATTCGGAGGAAGTGAAAAAACACGCGGGCGGCGCCGGCTGCGACATGCCGGACAAGAAGTGCCCGGCATGCGGAGAGATTCTGATGAAGGACGGCTTTGATATCCCGTTTGAAACTTTCCTCGGTTTTTACGGGGATAAGGAGCCGGATATCGATCTGAATTTTTCCGGAGAATATCAGAGCAACGCCCACGATTATACAGAGGTGATCTTTGGCAAGGGACAGACCTTCCGGGCCGGCACCATCGGCACGCTGGCCGCAAAGACCGCCTATGGATATGTGTTGAAATATTATGAGGAACGGGGGATCGTCAAGCGCAGGTGCGAGGTGGAGCGTCTGGCAGCAGGCCTTGAGGGCATCCGACGCACCACGGGCCAGCATCCCGGCGGCATCATCGTCCTGCCAAAGGGAGAGGAGATCCACTCCTTTACCCCGGTGCAGCGGCCTGCCAACGATATGAACTCCAACACCATTACCACCCATTTTGATTATCACTCCATTGACCATAACCTGTTAAAGCTTGATATACTGGGACACGATGATCCTACCATGGTAAGACGGCTACAGGATCTGACGGGACTGGATCCCGTCACCATTCCCTTGGACAGTCCGGAGGTCATGAGCTTATTCAACGGCACGGAGGCGCTGGGGATCGCCCCGGAGGATATCGGCGGATGTCCCACCGGTTCTTTGGGAATCCCGGAGTTCGGCACGGAGTTTGTTATCAAAATGCTGGTGGATACCAAGCCCCGGAATTTTTCCGATCTGGTGCGTATCTCCGGCCTTTCCCACGGAACCGACGTGTGGCTGAACAACGCCCAGACGCTGATCAAGGACGGAAAGGCAACCATTTCCACCGCAATCTGTACCAGAGATGATATCATGCTCTATCTGATCAGAAAAGGGCTGGAGCCGGGTCTCGCCTTCAAGATCATGGAATCGGTGCGGAAGGGGAAAGGGCTCACCGACGAGTGGAAGGAAGAGATGGAGGCCCACCATGTGCCGGACTGGTATATCTGGTCCTGCGGGAAGATCAAGTATATGTTCCCCAAGGCCCATGCGGCAGCTTACGTGATGATGGCCTGCCGGGTAGCATATTATAAGGTGTTTTATCCGCTTGCTTATTATGCGGCCTTCTTTTCCATCCGGGCTACCGCCTTCAACTATGAACTGATGTGCATGGGGCCGGAGCGGCTGGCCCACTATATAGAACTGTATCAGACGAAGACGGAGAAGCTCAGCCAGAAGGAGGAGGACACCCTCCGGGATATGAAGATCGTCCGGGAAATGTACGCCAGAGGCTTCTCTTTTACACCCATCCGGCTGTATGAGGCAAAGGCAAAGGATTTCCAGATCATCGACGGAAAGCTGATGCCCTCCTTAAACGCCATCGACGGCTTAGGGGAAAAGGCGGCGGGCAGTATCGTAGAGGAAGCGGCAAAAGGTCCGTTTTTATCAAAGGACGACTTCCGGAATCGCTGCCATATCAGCCAGACGGCCACGGATCTGATGAGCCAGCTGGGAATTCTGGAAGATCTGCCGGAGAGCGATCAGTTGTCTTTGTTTGACCTGTAAAAATGGAAAAGATTTTCTATACAAAATTCATAAAAAAGTCAAAATGCACTTGCAATTTCTGAACATTTCATGTAAACTATCCTTGATATACTATCAGGTTGTAGTATTCTTAGAAAGGAAGGGAACGAAAATGAGAAAATCCCATTTGGGCGCAAAGCTTCGCAAGGTATCCAAATCTGTCCTGTGCGCAGTGCTTGCCGTTGCGATGGTGGTGCCCGTAAGCGTATCTCAGCTTCCCAAGCTTACCTCCGAGGAGGCAGTTGAGGCGGCGGATCTGCCGACGCCCATTATGACTGTCGACTTTGACAAAGGTATCAAGGGTGAAGTTGACAAGAACGAGGCTTCTATCAGGCAATACGACGGCATCCTTCAGTATGAGGAAAAGAAAGATGCCAGCGGCAATTACATCAAGGAGAACGGCCAGTATGTCTATGAACTGACAGACGTACCATTTATTGAAGGCAAAGACTATAAGTATGGTACCGACGGCAATCAGCCCACTACATACTGGGATCCCCAGTTTGGCGAGGTGTTGATGCTCAACGCTACCAAGACCTACAAAAATGTCTACAAAACAAAAGAGTCCGGCAATGCGGATGTGGATGCGAAGTATCCTGTCTATACCGGCGGTTTTGATGACAAGGGCGAGCCTACTGCTACCGTGGATCCCATGTCGATCCTCCAGAAGGAGACAAAGACCCACAGCGCCATGTATGTGAAGAATCCTTTCGCAGGCATGGACCTGTCCGAGAATCCCACGATGACTAATCAGGGCCCTCAGTGGACCAAGGGTGTGTCTATCTCCTACTGGGTGAAGGCTCCCGTATATGAGCTTTCCGACGAGCAGAAGGATGATTATGTTCTGAAGAACGATTCCTGGATCATCACCTTCCAGAATGATTCTGAGAAGGAAGTCTATGATGTAGACGATATTATGAAGTATGAGGCATGCCAGGGTTACGACGCCACAGTGGTGAACAAGCAGGCCGAGTACATCGGCGAGTACAGCGGCGACAAGTATACAGCCGATATGTACGATCTGGGTACGTTGACAGAGATGACGGATCCGAAGACCAACACAACCTATAAGGTAAGAAGCGATTACGGCGTGCTGATCCGTTTCAATAAGGATTTCGAGGGCAGCTTAAAGACCAATACCAAGGTTTACTTCCAAGATCCCGAGAAGACCAGTTCAGGTGATGTGGAATTCACGGACGCCAATGGCAAGGCTGTAAAGCTCTATGATCTTGAGTATCAGCTCTACGACCAGTACCACACGATGGACATGGATCAGGGCAGCATGATCAGAAGAGGTAAGATCAACGGTTCCTTGAACATCGCGGCTTCCACCTCCTTCAATTTCAAGGAGGACGATTACCGGACCGAGAATTTCGCGGAGCCCGGTGAGGAGCAGCGTCTTGTTGCGGTAGAGGGCGCTAAGCAGGAAAACAAGAACGCAACCGATACCTATGACAAGATCACACAGTTCAGACATTACAATACCATGTATTTTCAGGCAACGGGACAGGAAGGCTTTCCGGCCAATCCGGTGCTGACCCCCAATGCCGAAACCGGCGATACGGAGTGGCACTATGTGACCTGCGTCATCATGAACGACTGGGTAGACTTCTATGTAGACGGTGAACTGCTCAGCATTGACGAAGGCATGTATTCACCTTCAGGCGGCGCCGCTTTCAGCAGCAAATGCGCCAGCAAGTATTTCAATAAGGGCTGGGGCCTGCGTGGTGCTTACACTCTTGGCGCAAGCAATGTTTCCGCATGGATCAAGGACGGTACCGCAAAACAGTCTCCCGCAAACAAGGTGGCACGTACGATGCTCGACTGGATCTCAGATCCCGAGACCAAGCTGATGTTGGGCGGACAGGGTTCTGCTTCCGAAGGTCTTGACGGACATGATATCGGCAATGCAGACGGCGCGCTTCTGGATGACGTTACATTTTATGATACG
>CANQQN010000042.1 GCA_947625995.1 uncultured Lachnospiraceae bacterium | reverse complement strand
ACTTTTTTCTTATCTTACCATGAATCGTCACGTTCAGGGCTTATTTTGTGCGAATAATTTTACCTTTCAGAGCTGTTTCTTTAATAAAAAATGGAAAAAAACTGACAATGAGTACCTGACGGCAACCTGCACCACAAAATTTGGAAAAATGATATAGGAAATCCACTGGAGATATGGTATAATAGCGAGGAAAGCGCTGACGACGCTTGCGTCGATCAGCATTTGACGAGCGACCCCATCGAGACGGCAGTCGAGATGGTATGAATTTAAAAGCAGGCAGTTGGTTTTGGAGAGGAGGAGCATATGAAAATACTGGATACGAAATTTGTGAGAGGCTTTGTCAAGATGGCGGACGACGGATTTCAGCTGGGCTGGCACGAGCGGAACGGCGGCAACCTTTCTTACCGTCTGCACACCGGCGAAGTGGCGGCTATCGAACCCCGTCTGAACGATCATGGGGATTGGTATCCGATTGGGACGTCGGTTCCCGGCCTTGCGGGAGAATATTTTCTTGTGACCGGCAGCGGCAAATATTTCAGAAATATCATTGTAGATCCGGAGGCGTGCATCGCCATCATTGAACTGGATGATAAGGGAGAAAATTACCGGATCCGTTGGGGTCTGGTGGAAGGCGGGCAACCTACCAGCGAGCTGCCTGCCCATCTGATGAACCATGAGGTAAAACGCCGGGTGACCGGCGGCAAGCACCGCGTGATCTATCATGCCCACACTACCAATGTGATCGCCCTGACTTTTATCCTGCCTCTGGATGACAAGATCTTCACAAGAGAACTCTGGGAGTCAGCCACGGAGTGTCCGGTGGTATTCCCTGACGGCGTAGGCGTGGTGCCATGGATGGTGCCCGGCGGCAGGGACATTGCGGTTGCCACCAGCAAGCTGATGGAGCAGTACGATGTAGCCATCTGGGCTCATCACGGCATGTTCTGTTCCGGCGCGGATTTTGACCTGACCTTCGGCTTGATGCATACGGTAGAAAAGTCGGCGGAGATCCTGCTGAAGGTGTATTCCGTCCGACCGGATAAGCTGCAGACTATCACCGCGGAAAATCTGCGGGAGGTGGCGAAGGGCTTCCATGTGACATTGCCGGAACGGTTTTTGTATGAAAAGTAAAACTCCCGTAATTTGATAGAGAAATGTTCCGTGGGAGGTGAACCAAGCAAAGGAGAAAAGTGCAATGAAGAAAGCGGTATTGATCATTATCGGCATCATCATCGGAATCGTTCTTGTGAGAGCGCTGATGCAGATTATCTAGGGATAGAAGAATGGCAGGGCGCGCTTCCAAACGGGCATTTACGCCGTATCAGTGGCAGATGCCGGAAGAGAACCGCCGCCGATCACATAAGGGAGAAGTACCATGGGGAGACATGAGGAAAACGAAAGAAACTTACCGGAGAAGAGCACAAGGCCAAAGTCTGTCAGGCCCATCATTTATCTGGCGCTGATCGCGGTCATCTTGGTGGCAGTGTGCATCATCGTCACAAGTCCCGGAAAGAAAAAGATCACAAAAAATATGATCATGGAAAAGATCGAAAATGCCAGCGAACTGACTTCCGCCAAAATGGTCTACACCGGACTGATGAAATATTCTGACGGCAGGATCCCGTTCATCAATCAGGAAGCCTTCTCCATGATCTACAGCGCAACCATCAGGGCAGGCATCAATGTGGAAGATCTGGATGTGGATATCGGCAGATCGAAGGTGGTGATCACGGTTCCGAAGGTGGAGGTTCTGGATATCAGTATCGACGAGGATTCCATTGAATTTTATGACAAGAAGTTCGCGCTGTTCAAGGATGATTCCAAGGACGATGTTGTGGAAGCCATGAGGGAGATCAAAAAAGAACTTCAGGAAAAAACGGATGTCGAGAATCTGAAGGTGTCTGCAAAGCAGCAGATCGAGACGCTGCTCGTAAGTCTGTTGGGAGACAGCCTGGGGAATAAAAAACTGGAAATCGTGTTTCGTCAATAAAGGAGATCATAGAAATGAAAAACCAATTAAAAGTGTTGATCCTTAATGGAAGTCCGAGAGCAAATGGCAATACGTCCATTGCGATCCGTGAAATGGAAAAGATATTTGCCGAAAACGGCGTGGCTGCGGAGACGGTTCAGATCGGAAGCAGAGACATAAGGGGCTGTATCGCCTGCGGCACATGCTTTGAAAAGGGGGCCTGTGTGTTTGACGATATCGTCAATGAGCTTGCGCCAAAATTTGAAGCCGCGGACGGACTTGTGATCGCCAGTCCTGTTTATTACGCTTCCGCAAATGCGACGCTGATCGCCTGTCTGGATCGACTGTTTTACAGCACGTCCTTTGACAAGACGATGAAGGTGGGCGCGAGCGTGGTATGCGCCAGACGGGGCGGCTGCTCCGCCACCTTTGACCAGCTGAACAAATATTTCACCATTGCAAATATGCCCGTCGCCTCCAGCCAGTACTGGAACAGCATTCACGGCAGAGGCAAAGGAGAAGCCGAGATGGACGAAGAAGGAAAGCAGACGATGCGGGTGCTCGCAAGAAATATGGCGTTCCTGATGAAGAGCATTGCGCTGGGAAAAGAGCAGTTCGGCCTGCCGGAAACGGAGGACTGGACGCCGACACATTTTATCAGATAAGAAAATAAGAGTGGGAATATAATTGTAGCTGTTAAGTGACCCGCAGGATGGGGAGTAACAGCGGATGCAGAATCAGAGCTGGATCAGGATATTCAATATTTGCTCACTGAGAAGAAAAGTGAACAGTCTGTAGTAAATCTTCTGAATGATTTAATGGGCCGGGAAACAGAATATTTGCCTTTCTGAGGATGTTTCCTATTGTAAAGCAACCGGATAAAAAGGACAGCATTAACCCTCTCGACTCTGCAATTGCCCCTTGCATGCACTGTAAAAACACGGTGATTGCAGGGGGTTTCCTCGAAAAGCTATATAGAGGAGAGGGCAATAGAGATTGTGAATTATATTATCGAAGAGAACGCCACGGTGAGGCAGACCGCGAAACAGTTTGGGATCAGTAAGAGTACGGTACATACGGTAGTAACAAAATAGAACGGTTTTTATGGGTGGTGAGATAAGCAGATATTGCTGATAGCATAGTGTTTTGTGGCATTTGAAATGAGAAGATAATATGGAATATGAGGTCCGCAGGATGGAGAGATTCATTCTGCGGATTTCGCTTACATATTCAGAAGCTGTAAGAATTTTGTAAACCTACATATGTCAATTATAATTTGCCAAATCGTACTTGACTATTTTTTGCTTTGAATCTATACTATATACAGATATCATATAAGCAGAGAATTACAGTGATTGGAGGATTTAACCTATGTTTGTCGGAAGAGAGAATGAACTTGCGACACTGAATAAGTTGTATGCGTCAGACAGATTTGAATTTGTTGTGATCTATGGCCGCCGCCGGGTGGGAAAAACGGCGCTGATCAATCAGTTTATTAATGACAAAAATGCGATTTATTTTACAGGGGTTGAGAGTAATGCCAAGCAGAATCTCGAAAATTTCAGCAGAAGCATTCTGAGTTTTCATACCGGAATGGAATCAGACAATTCTTTTCTGTCTTTTCAGGCGGCGCTGGAGTATGTGTTCAGGCTGGCTGAAAAGGAACGCATCATTCTTGCGATTGATGAGTATCCCTATGTTGCGCGGTCGTCTGAAAGTCTGGCCTCTGTCATTCAGCTTCTGATCGATCAGTATAAAGAAACTTCAAAACTGATGCTGATTCTCTGCGGTTCGTCGATGTCGTATATGGAGGATCATGTACTTGCGTATAAGGCGCCGCTTTATGGCAGGCGGACAGCGCAGATGCGGATCGTTCCTTTTGATTTTGGAGAAGTCTGCCGTTATTTTCAGAATTTCTCCGACGAGGATAAAGCGGTCGTTTATGGAATTGCCGGCGGTACGCCGCAGTATCTGCTTCAGATGAACGATCATCTGAGTATAGAGGAAAATATTAAAAATACGTACCTGAATCCGACTTCCGCTCTATATGAGGAGCCTGAAAATCTGCTCAAACAGGAGGTGCGGGAGCCGGCGCTGTACAATGCGATCATTGCAGCTATTGCAGCAGGCGCTTCCCGTATGTCAGAAATCGCGGGCAAAGTCGGAGAAAACACGAATATCTGCTCCGTCTACATCAAAAACCTGATTTCTCTTGGCATTATCCGAAAGGAAACACCTTATGGTGAAAAGGCATCCCGAAAAGCAATCTACGCCATTGAGGACAATATGTTTCGTTTTTGGTATCGATTTGTACCGGAGAATAATTCGATCATTGCCCGTGGCGCTGCAGATCTGGCCTACAGGCGGATCGAACCGTTTCTTTCAGATTATATGGGAAAAGTATTTGAGGAAATTTGCAAACAGTATCTGTGGGAACTGCTGCTTGCCGGAAAGTGTCCGGTAGCGTTTTCCTCTCTTGGACGCTGGTGGGGAAATGATCCACAGGAAAAAAGCCAGGCAGAGATCGACATTCTTGCGGAGCAGGACAAAAACACCGCACTTTTTGGAGAATGCAAATGGACAAATGAAAAAGTAGGTCTTGGTGTTCTGGAGACGCTTATGAAACGCAGCAGGCTGTTTCCTTATAAAAAAGTTCATTTTTATCTCTTCGCAAAATCGGGGTTTACAAAAGGGTGCATTGACAGGGCAAATGAAATGGGGAATGTAAGATTGGTAAGCTATAAAGAAATAGTAGGGAAAGGAGTTTTTTGGGGATGATATTGCGTTATGTATCGTGCAGAGAATTGAAGAGTTACGAAAGGAAAGAAGCCATAGATTTAGGAAACAGTCAAAGTTATATTTGGATCAAAAAATGGGTGTTTCTGGTACAGAAGTCAGAAAATTTCTACGTCCGAAAACTATGAGGTGTGAAAATACATATGTTTTGACGAATAAAAATGGGAGATGTAAGTATGGATAGGTTTGAAAATTTTAATAAATTTGAAGAGGAAAATAAGATTCAGAAGTTTCTTTCAAGCTGGTTTGGGCTGCAGGCACAAATTGAAAACCCCGCCAAAGAAGGTATGATAAGTGCTCTTAAAAAAGCAAAAGAAGTGGCTGGAAAAGAGATCACAAAGGTTGAAATTGATCAAGGAGATGTTTTTCCTACGCCTTGGTTCGATATCCCACATAATGAATTATATCGTAAGCTTTTTCAATATCAGCAGGCGCTTTATAATTATGGAGTAAAGAAGTTTGGTGAAGAAGCTTTCAATAAAATGATAAATAATAACCCTGTATAAAACATGAAAATAACAGCGGCAGCATGTCGGTAATCAGAAATCTAATTATAAGAAATATTTAAAGTCATTTGAGAATAGTAAGATTTAAAAAGGATGAAAAAATGGGTTTTATCAGAACGATTTTTAAACAATATCGAAATAGAGTTCGGGAAAGAAACGTTGCTTGCAAGCAACTGATCTCTCGTATTGATGATGCTCTTTTAGATGTAAAATCAATTTTTTCTGAACCACAGGTTTTTGTTGATCCTCAAACGGAAACTGCGTGGAGAAGCCGAAACAAGGAAGTATTGGCTGATCTTGAAACATGTGAGATTCAGCAGTTGAAAAAGGCGTCTCATTTTAAAGTATTATTCGAAAAAAAGCGTATTTTGACGGAGACTGCTCGTTTCATGCCGCAGCAGATTCATCAACACAATGAACGCGCCGCAAAGATGAAAGTTGAGACAGCCTATTCTCTTGTCGGAGAGGTAGAAGGGAGAAAATTAGATCAACAGCAGATGATCTGCATTGTGAAAGAAGCGCATAATCATTTGGTGATAGCCGGTGCTGGAACAGGTAAAACAACTACTGTAGTTGGAAAAATCAAGTATCTGCTTAAAACAAAAAAATGTCTGCCACAGGACATTTTGGTTTTGTCGTTCACGAATGCTTCCGCATCTGAAATGAATGCGCGTATCTCTGCTGAAACCGGGCACAGTATCACTGCGTCAACATTTCACAAACTTGGATTGAATATTATTTCCCAGGTGGATGGTGCGATGCCGCGAATCACTCAGATTAAGTTGAGAAAATTTATTAAGGAGCAGATCATACTGAATATGCAGTCCGATGCGTATCTTAATTTGTTGAGTTTGTATTTGCTGTATAACCGTGTGGCGGCAAAATCGGAATTTGAGTTTAAATCCCAAAAAGATTATGAAGAATATCTGAAGCTGAATCCGCCAACTACAGTGAATAATGAAGTGGTGAAAAGCTATGGAGAGATGGATATTGCCAACTTTCTGACGCAGAACAGTATACAGTATATCTACGAGAACCCATATGAATTCGACACTCGTACAAGCGAATACGGGCAATACCATCCTGATTTTTATCTTCCTGACTATAAAATTTATATTGAATATTTTGGAATCAATCGAAATGGGGAAGTTCCCGCCTATTTTAGAGCAGCTAATGGGATGACAGCAGCGGAAGTTTACCACGCTTCTATGGAATGGAAACGCACCACTCATTGTGCAAATAATACCACAATGATTGAGTGTTATGCCTATGAAAAATTGGAGGGCAATTTACTTGAGGCTCTAAAAGATAAGCTTGAAGCGGCATCGATTGTTTTGAAACCAAAAACTGTTGAAGAACTGTGGGCGCAGGTTGCTGCCGGAGAAGATTCCATACTTGATGGTATCATTGAACTGTTTGAAACCCTGATCAATCTGATTAAGAGTAATGATTATGATTTGAAAACCGTCTGCGAGTTGAATCAAAAGGGGAATAATAAGCAAACAAACAATATGCTGCTCTCACTGCTGGAGCCTGTTTTTGATGCTTACTGTCAATATCTTACAGATCATGAGGAAATTGATTTTAATGATATGATCAATCTGGCATCAAAATTTGTAAAAGAGGGCAGGTTTGTTAATCCATATAAATATGTGATTGTTGATGAGTATCAGGATATTTCCAGAGCTCGATTTAATCTTTTAGATTGCTTGCGGAAATCAGGAGATTATGATCTTTTCTGTGTTGGTGACGATTGGCAGAGCATATATCGGTTTGCTGGAAGTGACATTGGACTTATTCTCCAATTTGATAAATACTGGGGAGCAGCAGAAATCAGCAAAATTGAAACCACATACCGCTTTTCTCAAAGGTTGATTGAGATCAGCAGCGGCTTCATTATGCGAAACCCTGAGCAAATCAAAAAGTACATAAAAGGAAAAAAGGAAGATTTTGGCTTTCCCTTTGGCGAAATTTCAGGTTTCACTGACAAATATGCGATTGAATTTATGTCAAAGAGGCTGAATGATATTCCTAAAGACAGCAGCGTATTTTTTATCGGCAGATACTCCTTTGATGTTAAACTGCTGAGTGACAGCGGATGGTTTTCTTGCCAGTATAATAACACAAACGGTTTTATTAATGTCCGGTCGAAGGTTCGTCCCGATTTAAATATGGTATTCTTGACAGCGCATAAATCAAAAGGACTACAAGCGGATTATGTGTTTATCATAAACAACAAAAAATCAAGAATGGGATTTCCGAGTAAGATCCAAGATGCTCCGATTTTGGAGTTGCTGCTTGATAATTGCGATCAGTATCCATATGCAGAGGAAAGACGTTTGTTCTATGTAGCTTTAACCAGAGCAAAGAAGAAAGTTTATATAGTTACTGTCAACGGACAGGAATCCGAATTTGCAATGGAACTCAAAGAACGATACGGAGATGAATTGAAGAAAGAACGGTTTGAATGTCCTCTTTGTGGTGGGCGATTGGTCAAACGCTCCGGTCCGTATGGTGAATTTTTTGGTTGCTCTAATTATCGCATAACTGGATGCAGTTATAAGAGAAAGATACATTGAAGCTTTTATTCGTTCATTGAAAAGGAAGAACTAAAAAATTATTTCAGAGAACAGTTTTGAGATTAAATAAAAAATTTAAAGGAGCAGCGAAAGATGAAAGCATATCAGATCAAAATTGTAATCAATCATTCCCATCCGCCTATTTGGAGACGGGCAATCATTCCCGCCAATTTAAGTTTCGCTCAGCTGGGGGTGGTGCTGGATATTGTCATGGGATGGTGCGGTTACCATCTGAGCGCGTTTGAGTTTTATCATCTTGGCATTATGTTTGAGGATATGCCGGAAGACGGTTTCTGGGGAGAATATGACATTTATGACAGCAAGGATTACATGATTGAGTCTTATTTGGACGAACAGGAATGGTTTACGTATGTGTATGATTTTGGCGACGACTGGCGGCATAGAGTGACGGTGGAAAAGATATTGCCAGACTATGAATATACATATCCTGTGGTAGTGAAATATAAGGGTGATACACCCTTTGAAGATTGTGGGGGAATTTATGGCTATTACGAGACGCTGGATATTTTGAAGAGTCCGTCGCATCCGCGTTATGAGGAACTGACTCAGTGGGTTGAGGATTCTCTTACAGGGGTTTACGACATGGATCAGGTGAACGAACAACTTTCACAGCTGCGGTTGGATGAAAAGAAGAGCAGACCTATGTCCAGAGAGGAAATATACAGGGATGTATTTGCCGGGAAGCCGTTGAAAAAGATTCAGGGGAAAAAGAAACTCTCAGACCGGGAAGAAAAACCTGTCGAAGAAACATTTTTTGAAGAGATACACAGTTATACAAGTCAGCTTCAAGACATAAAAAAGCAATATCAGGAATTACAGGAGCATTTGGAAGACAAGATAGAAGCTTTGTATGGCAAAAAGTTTGACGAATGGACATTAAAGGAAGATGTCCTGATGAACCGGACAAAGGAGGAACTGAAAGAGATCGCAAGGCTCCACAGTCTGGGAGGGTACAGCAGATATAATAAAGAGCGGCTGGCGGAAATGATCAGCCGGGAGATTCTTGCGCCGGACGTGATGGGACGGTATTTTATGTTTTTGGAGGATGAAGAGTTAGCACTGTTAAAAAAAGGACCGGTTAAAGCTGGCGGATACGCGGTGGAATGGCCTGCAGATCCTTATTATCTCATAGCGGGCGGATATGCTTGTATGTTTTTCGGAGGAAAATGTTTTGTGCCAGCAGAAGTGTGGAGAACATTTCAAAGTATCTGCACGGCTGAGTGGAAAAAGGAGCGGGAAGAACAGAGGATAAAACTGGATTTTGCGAACGGACTGGTGATGTTAAACGGATGCGTAAAAATAGAAGAATTACAGAGAATTTACAAAAACAGCACAGGAAAAGAACTGGAAGATCTGGAATTATGTCGGATGTATCTGCGCGTACCGAGGGAAAAATGCTGCTTTTCGTTTAATGGCGAAAATGTGGTTTTGGACGGGATGGATGATCGTGAAATTCTTCTGCTGAAAGAACAGCAGTATGGAAAACAGATGTATGTGCCGACATATGAGGAACTGAAATCCTTAAGCCGCCGGGGATATCTGCCCTTTGATACACATATGAAGAAGCTGCAGTCTTTTTTGATCAATAACAGATGCTTTTTGCGAGAGGATGCGGAGGAACTTTGTAAAGCGGTTCAAGATATTGTACGAACTGGCGGTGACTGCCGGGAAGTCATGGAATTTCTGAACGAATGGGTGTATTTTACAGATGATGAAACAGATGATCTTGTAAATATCGTGCAGGAAGTGTGGACTCATACAAGGATGATGTTTTATCGCGGTTATAAGCCAATAGAGGTCACGAAAGACACGGACAAAAAGCCGGAGGCAAAAAAGAAAATATATCCCAACGATCCATGCCCCTGCGGATCAGGAAAGAAATATAAAAAATGCTGCGGCAGGAAGTAATAGTCCGGATGACTATCCTTATCCCAGCTGTCTGATCCTGAGATATATGAATGATAAGAAAGCGCTGCATATTGTCGTGGGGCAGGGAGAAACAAAAGTTTCAGAAATTGAGAAGATTGTCGAAAAGCTGAGAGATGTCCTGACAGAGGTAGCAATCGTTGACTTTGCAGCATAATGAATAAATGGAGCGGCCTGTTGCAGAATTGAACTCTGTAGCAGGCTGTTTATATGTATGGGGTGCGCAAGCATCGTTGCTTTTTGTGACATAAAAAATAATATGGAATATGATATCCGCTGAATCCCTTCCTCAGGATGGAGAGATTCATTCTACGGTTTTTTTCTTGTCATTTAACGTCATTTAAATTTAAATTCATTAATCAAGATTACTACAAATGTATTGAAATAGCAATGATATCATATTATAATTTAATAAAAAGGAGGTGCACAAAGATGGCCAGCACAATTCAGGTACGTGTGGATGATGAGTTAAAGAAAAAGTCGGACCGTTTATTTAAAGATCTTGGTACTGATACAACTTCCGCAATCAGAATGTTTTTGACGCAGGCTGTTGCAAACAACGGTTTTCCATTTGAAATAAAGCGAGTACAGAAAAATCCATATGCTCCCATGTCGGAAGAATTATTATTGGAAAAGCTCGAACGGTCAAGGAATGCCGCAACACAGGGGAATTACAAATCTGCAGAGGAAACAGCTTCAGATATGAGGGAAAAATATGGATTATAAAATAGCAATAACAGCGGATGCAGAAGCAGATCTGGATCAATATATCTAATATTTGCTCACTGAGAAGAAAAGTGAACAGGCGAGTCAATCTTCTGGATGATTTTGAAGCGACAATACAGCGTTTGAGAACTGCTGCCAGTAGTTTGAAGTTATGTGAAAATCCGCGATTGAAAGAATTGGGGTATCGACGGATCAATTTTCTTGCTCACCGATATTTTATGTTATACCGAATTGTTGATGATATTGTTTTTGTTGACAGCATTTTCCATGAGTTACAGGATTATGAGAATAAGATGATCTAATGAATCGGACAACAGAACATTTGCTTCTTTGAGGATGCGGCTTATCACACGGCAACCGGATAAAGAAGGACAACTCAACCCCTCCCAACCCTGCATACCTCCCCATTTCCCTGCATACACTGTAAAAACACGGTGATTGCAGGGGGTTTCCTTGAAAAGTTATATAGAGGAGAGGGCAATAGAGATTGCGAATTATATTATCGAAGAGAACGCCACAGTGAGGCAGACCGCGAAACAGTTTGGGATTAGTAAGAGTACGGTACATAAAGACGTTACAGACCGCTTGCAGCAGATCAATCCGGGTCTGGCGCGTCAGGCTCGTCAGGTGCTGGACATAAACAAATCTGAAAGGCATATCCGGGGAGGACTTGCTACAAGAGAAAAATATCTGCATCAGCATGGCTGACAGCAGAAAGCGCAGCTTCCATGCATTTGCAGAACAATATTTCAACTGCATGAATTCCCGTTACAGGACAAGGACAAATAGCCCCAAACGTAACTATCGGGGCTATTTGTGCTATGTAAAAAGAAACTGCCGCAATTTCTCAAAAAATTATAAAAAATATTATTTTGTAATTGTTTATCGGAAATTTATCGATTATACTGTAGACAAGCCTGTGAGTTGCCCGGCAGCGCGCAAATGGACTGCCGGGCGGCTTACCCCATAAGAATGGCATCTGCGAAGGAGGAACTATTTTGAAGAGAGAGACAGTGATCGTATTGGATTTCGGCGGACAGTACAACCAGCTGGTTGCCCGGCGAGTGCGTGAATGTCAGGTGTACTGCGAGATCTATTCGTATAAAACCGATATTGAGAAGATTAAGGAAATGCAGCCAAAAGGCATTATTCTGACCGGCGGGCCAAACAGCTGCTATGAGGAGGATTCCCCTTCCTATTCCAAAGAATTGTTCGCACTTGGTATTCCGGTGCTTGGCCTTTGCTACGGCGCCCAGCTGATGCAGCATATTTTGGGCGGCAAGGTAGAGCGGGCCGCTGTCAGAGAGTACGGAAAGACAGAGGTGCACGTAGATACAACTTCTAAACTATTTGAGAACGTTTCACCGGAAACCATCTGTTGGATGAGCCACTTTGATTATATTTCCCGGACGGCGCCCGGATTCCGCACAATCGCCCATACCGCCGACTGTCCGGTGGCGGCAGCAGAAAATGTGGAACAGAATCTGTATGCTATCCAGTTTCACCCGGAGGTGCTCCATACGAAGGAGGGCAC
>CANQQN010000041.1 GCA_947625995.1 uncultured Lachnospiraceae bacterium | reverse complement strand
CAGGGATCTCCGGTGTTCAGCCGCACGGTGCGCTTCCCCTCTTTTTCCGCTTGCTCCATCACTGCAAGCACCTGCTCCAGATCCATCTGCGCGCTGTTGTAGATCCGGCAATCCTTTTTCACATGCTCCAACAGGGCGGGGTTCACAAGAGAGCCCGCATAAATGATCACATCCGCTTGTTGAATGAGGGCCTTACCCCTGACCGTGATCAGGTCGGGAGCGCCGCAGCCCGCGCCAACAAAATCAATCATTGTACTCCTCCAAAAATCTATCGATCAAGCCGGGAACGGTTTTTGTGATCCCGATCACTCCGTATTTTTCGGAAAACACCGCCGCCCCGATCTTCATTTCTCCTTTTACCTTCCCATCCAGATAATACTGGATCCGTTCCATAAGCACCTGTGCCGTGGGATGAAGCGCCCCGGCCTCTTGAAGCAGATCCAGAGCGGCGTCTGTGGTGACGCAGTCCGTCAGCCTTTTTAATACGGCCGGATCTGCCCCCGCCAGCAATCCGCATGTCACAAGCATTTCCATACGCCCGTCAGCCTGAGCGGAATGGGTATTCATGATCCCCGCGCCAAGCTTGACCAATTTGCCTAGGTGCCCCACCAACAGCGCGCCCTCAAATCCATATTCCAGAGCGGCGTCGATGGCTTCCCCGATAAAGTTACTGCAGATCACACAATCCTCGGCCAGTCCGCCCTTGCGCCAGAGCCGTCCAAGCTTTACAAGGGACGGCCATTGGCGTTCTGCCGGATCCTGCATTTCTTCCGACAAAAAGCGGCGGCTGTAATTTCCCACGGCCAGCAGCAGAGATTTTTTCCCTTCCGCCCGGCGCATACGTTCCTCTGTCCTGACGGTCTCTATGATGGCGGTGTTGCTCATAGGCTCTACGATCCCCGTTGTGCCGATAATGGAAATACCGCCCTCGATACCCATTCTTGGATTATAGGTCTTTTTCGCCAGCGCCTCTCCGCCCGGCACATAGATCGTGATCCTGATGCCTTCCCGGTAATCGTATTCCTCGCAAACCTCCGCCACAGCGTCCGTGATCATCTGCCGGGGCACCCGGTTGATGGCCGCGGAACCCACAGGCTGATCCAGCCCCTTTCTTGTGACTCTGCCTACCCCCTCGCCGCCGCAGATCCGGATGCCGCCGGAGATCCTCTCGGCTCTCGCGTATATGAGAACGCCGTTCGTGGCGTCCGGATCGTCGCCGCCGTCCTTTTGCACGGCACAGCAGGCAAAATCATCTCCGATCTGCCGTTCTTGAATATCAAGACGCAGACCGATCCCCTTCGGAGTAGGCAAAGACACTTCTGTCACCGGCCGGCCGGAAAGGAGCATCTTTACAGCCGCTTTCGCAGCGGCAGCCGCACAGGAGCCTGTGGTATACCCCATGCGAAGTTTTTGTTTTCCGCGGTAAATATATTGTTCCAGCATATAAATCTCCATTCCGGAGCGTTTGCGCGACGGGGCAGTGAGAACTGCGGATGCAGTTTCTCATCTGCCATCAATGGGATTGAAAACGCTCCATAAGAACCTCCGGTTCTTTCGCCCGGCTTTATTGTGCCCTTTGGTAAATCTGGTAAAGCATGGCGTTTAAAATGGCAGCCGCCACATTACTGCCGCCTTTCCGGCCTGCCGCTACAATAAAGGGAATCCCGCTTTCCATAAGCATCTCCTTGGATTGTATCACATTCACGAATCCCACCGGCGCGCCGATCACCAGCGCGGGAGAGAGCGCCCCCTGTCCGGCAAGCTCACAGATCCGCATAAGCGCCGTGGGGGCATTGCCGATGGCAAAGATCACATTCCTGCCGGCAAACAGGGAAGCGGCCTTGTCCATGGATGCGACCGCTCTTGTGGTCCCGTCCCTTCGGGCCCTTTTTGCCACGTCCTCATCAGACATGAAGCAATGGAGTTCACAGCCGAAGGCTTTCAGGGCGGGCTTGCTGATCCCCGCCTCCGCCATATGGGTGTCGGTGACGATGACCGCGCCTTTTTTCAGGGCGGCGAGCCCCTGCTCCACCACCCGGTCTGAAAATTTCAAATTTTCCAGATAGGAGAAGTCCGCCGTGGCGTGGATCACCCGCTTTACTACCGGCTTCTCTTTTTCAGACAGACGGGAGGTGTCTCCCAGTTCGCTCTCAATGATCTCCATGCTCCGCCTTTCAATGTCTCCGGGACGGATATTTTCTATTTCCATGTTGCTCAACCTTGATTCTTTTTCTTTTTTACAGCTATGCCTATGCCTGCTGCCGCGATCACCACAACTACTGCCGCCGCGATCACAATGGGTATCACCATACTACCGTTTCCTGCCAGCGCCTCCTTTGGCAGGCCGTCCGATCTGAATACCAGAACCCGGTCATACCAGCGCTCTTTCCGGATGCTCCACGCCGCGCAGTCAATGTCCTGATCCAAAGCTTCCACAGGCACCGCATAGGTGTATTTGCCTTCCTCATCTTCCTGATAATAGATATACTCCTCATCGCCGGCGGCCGCGGCTTCCTCTCCGGTTCCCATAAACAGCTTTTCGTAGCCTGTGCCGCTCAACGTAATCACTGCGGTCATCTTGCCGCCGGAAACCGTCAACGCACAGCCAACCACACGGAACATAGAAGAACTGGAATCCACTTCGATCTCGTAAGTTCCCTCTTTTAGATCCTCTGCGTACAGAGGCGTTTTTTCTTTTTCATCCTTTGCCCATACAGTGGGAACCGCAAAAAATTCCAGCAACAGCACTGCTGCGCAAAGGGTCAATATGATTTTTTTCATCCGTTTTCTGTCTCCAAATAATTGAATTTTATAAAACCACCGCCGCCTGCCGGCGGCAGCGGCTTTTCAGATACTATATTAACTTAATAGACATATTTCAATATCAGATTGAGATCTTACTCTCTGATACCGCAGATTATTTCAGATTGCCAATGGCATCCGCTACATGAGATACATACATTTCCTGAATTGCCGGCAGTTCTCCCATGCCTCTCAGTAAGCACTCTACCTCAAAACCTTCCTTTGTGAGGACAGACTTCCAAGAATCCTCCTCATCACCGGCCATATCATTGTTTGCATGATCGCCCGCAACCAGCATCAGGGGCTCCAGAACGACCTTCTTGTAGCCGCCTTCTTTTACTGCCGCAACAATGTCGTCAAGGGAAGGTGTCGCTTCCACCGTACCGATGTAATAATGCTCCGCGCCTTTTGCGGCAAAAGAATCCTGTAGCTTCGCATATGTAGCGTTGGCCTCGTGCTCTGTTCCGTGGCCCATAAATACGATTGCCGTCTGGCCGTCATCATAAGAAGCGGTTGCCTCTACAAGGGCGTTTGTCAGATCGGTGTAATCCTCGTCGGAGGTCAGCAGAGGCGCGCCCATAGATACAGAATCAAACTGATCCTTATATTCTTCAACTGCCGCCGCAACATCGTCATATTCGTAGCCGCTCATGACATGGGTGGGCTGTACCACCAATTTCTTCACGCCGTCTGCAACAAGCCTGTCAAGCGCCTCTTCCACGTTGTCGATCTCCAGATTGTCTCTCTCTTTCAGCTTGTCAATGATGATCTGGCTTGTGAACGCTCTTCTGATCTCATAGTCCGGGTAAGCGTCTGTGATCGCCTGCTCCACTGCGCCGATGGTCTTATCCCGGCTGTCATTGTAGCTGGTGCCGAAGCTGACTACCAGCACCACCGGCTTGACCTCTCCGTCAGCGCTTGCTTCCTCTGTTGCCTTTGCAGGCGTTTCCGTCTTTGCGGTATCGCCTCCGTTCTCGTCTGTCTTGGTACCGTTGTCCCCGCAGCCCGCAAACACAAAGGCCGCCGTCATGACCATAGCCATGAGCAATCCCAGTTTCTTCCATTTCATAAAAACCATCTTCCTTTCTTTTTTAATGTGTTTATGTAAATATGTATATTAAGTTACGCATCCGGTCTGTAAGCCGCGCCGCGCATGGCAGGCCGCTTAAAAGTAACGCCTGTAGAGTTCCGCTGAGATATCAAAAAGCTCGTGAAGGACCTGATCGTTGAATATCTCCTTGGGGGTTCCCGCCCTGTAGATGCTTCCGTCTTTCACACAGAGCGTATAGTCGGAGATCTTCTCCGCAAAGTCCAATTCATGCATGGAGACGATCACCGCCAGCTTTTTTTCATGGGCCAGCTTCCGCAAAACCTCCAGAAACAAAATCTTATGATGGATATCCAGATAAGATGTGGGTTCGTCCAGAATCAATATTTCCGGCTCCTGACAGATGGCCCGCGCCAACATTACCCGCTGACGCTGTCCGTCGCTGACCGCGGAAAAATCCTTGTCGGCAAAATCCCCGATCTCTACCATTTCAATGGCTTTTTGGGCGGCCTCCTTATCTTTCTCGGAAAGTATGCCGAAATGCCCCGTATAAGGATAGCGGCCCGTCTCCACCACATCCCGGCAGGTCATCAGTTCCGGCCGGATTCTCTCTGTCAGAAGCACAGAAAGCTTCTTCGCCTTTTCTTTGCCGGGAATGGACTCCGCCTGTTTCTCCTCCAGACAGATCCTGCCGCCCAATACTTTTAAATATCCCGCCAGCGTTTTTAAAATGGTGGATTTTCCGGAGCCGTTAGGGCCGATCAGCGTCATAATCTCCCCGCCCCGCACATGGAAGGAAATATTCTCGATCAGCGGCTTCCCGTAGCCTACGGAAAGCTGATCCGCCGAAATCAGGATATCCGTCATCAATATTCCCCCTTCCTGCGGCGCACCATGATCAGGATCACCACCGGGGCGCCGAAGATCGCCGTCACCGTACTGATGCTTAGTTCCGTAGGCGCAAAGGCGGTTCTGGCGATCATATCGCAGACCATACAGAAAATGCTGCCGCCCAGAAAACAGGCGGGAATGAGCAAAATAGGCTTCGAGGTACGAAACACCACCCGGATAATATGCGGCACGGCAATCCCCACAAAGGATACCGGCCCCGCGAAAGCGGTGACACAGGCAGAAAGCAGTCCCGAAAGCAGGATCAGAGCCGCCCGGAGGGCGATCACCCGCACACCCAGATTCTGGGCGTAGCTCTCTCCCATCTGGTAGGCGCCAATGGGCTTTGATAACAGGAAAGCGCCGCCAAAGGCAACCGCCACCACGAGAAAAATGGCCGCCACGTTATCCATGGTCATTCCCGAAAAGGTGCCCAAGGACCAGCTTCGCAGATTCACAATATCGGAATCGTCCGCAAAGGTCACCACAAAATCCGTTACCGCAGAGCAGATATATCCGATCATCACGCCGCAGACCACCAGCATGGACATGCGTTTTACCTTCCGGGAGATCAATAACACAAATCCCAGAGAAAGCATGGAGCCTGCAAACGCCGCCATGATCATCACGGCGGAGCCGACGCTCCGGTACCGCCCCATCAAAAAGATCATCACCAGAGCCACCGTCAGCTTTGCCCCGGAGGATACGCCCAGCACGAAGGGTCCCGCTATGGGGTTATGGAAAAAGGTCTGCAAAAGATAACCGGACAGGGCCAGCGCGCCGCCAAGAAGCATTGCCGAAAGGGCTCTGGGAACGCGGATCTTCCACAGAATGTCGGCTGCCGTTCCTTCCCTTCCCAAGGAAGCCAGGATCTTTACGACCTCTGAAAAGGAGATCTCCGCGCTGCCTGTAAAGAGATTCATGCAAAACACCAAGAACAGAAGGAGCGCCGTCCCCAGAAAGGCGGCCGTCAAACGGACAGATTCTTTTTTCATTCTTGTCCACCGTCCTTCAGCCTGTACAAAAACACAGGCGGATCTGCCTCGGCAGTTCCCGAAAAGATCTTGTGAAAGTCAGAGATCACTGTCCCCAGCTTCATGGTTTCCTGAAAGAGATCGTTGGTGGTACACCACACGTTGCCTTCTTTCACCGCCTTAAAATCAGAGAGAAGGCTGTTCTTTTCGATGAGCCGGTCAACAGAATCGATCTCGCCGTCGATGGTGCTGTTGTATATGATAACGTCCGCCTCTTTTGCGGTTTCGTAAAATTTCTCCATCTCCATGGTGACCGTGGAAGTGGCGTTTTCGTCTCCCAAGTCATCAAAGACATTTTTCCCGCCGGCAAGCCCGATCATTTTAGAGACGTAATCGCCGGATTTTCTGGTGACCGCCTGCCCGGAATTACTGATGTAGAAAAAGACCACAGTCTTTCCCGTATCTTCCCCGGTTTCAAGGGCGGCCAGCTGCTCCGCCTGCTTAGAAAAAAGCGCTTCGGCCTCTTTTTGTTTCCCAAGCATTTCCCCGTAAACCTTGATCCATTCGCTTCTGCCCAGAGGATGGGACTCATAGCTGGAGTAGTCCTCAAACACCGTGATGCCAAGCTCCGCCAGCTTTTCCTTCACATCCGGGGAGTGCTCGATCATGGTGGATTCCACCGCAAGGGTACAGCCTTCGGAAAGCAGCAGTTCGTAATCCGGATCCCGGTATTTGCCGGCATAGATCATGGTTCCCTTTTCCATGGCTTCCTTTGCGGATTCTATGTACCAGTTTTCGGCCTCGGTGCCGGAAAATCTCACGGCCTCTGTAGCGTCCAGCGCATCAAACAGCCCCATCGCCGCCGTAGCGGCCAGATACACCTTCTCCACAGGGCGGCGGATCACCCTGATCTCCTCCGGCAAGTTCTCCGGAATCTTTTTCTCCTTTGGGAGGATCAAATATTTGCTGCCGTCTGCGGTGTAGATCAGGGAGCAGTCATCCTCGTATCTGTCAATGGCAAACTGATCCGCGTAGGAAAGCTTCACCCGCTCTGCAAACTTCAGGCCGTCGATCTTCTCCGGTCCTTCCGGAATTTTTTTTGCGTCCCCGCAGCCTGTGAACAACACAAGCCCGAGAAGGAACGCGATCACACATAAACATCTTTTTCTGAACATGTTCTTATCCTTATGATTTAGATTTTTGCGCTGCAGATTCTCCGGCGGCTTTGGCGCTTTGCTTCTTCTTTGCGCGCTTTGCCGACAGGATCGCCGCTGCCGCTGCCAGCAGCAATACAGCCCCGCCTGTGCACCAGAATACCGGCCCGAAATGTCCGCCCGCGCTCCTGACTGTGGCGGGGTCAAAACGCAGGGTATACGCAATGGTGTGAGGCTCGCTCATGGCCACTGTCTCTGCAAGAACGGGCAGTTCTTCGTCAAGGGTCTCCACATCAATGACAAAGCGGGAATTTCCCTCCTCATTGACAGGCCTGTATGATTTCCCGTCCACCTCCATATAGTCGTAGCTTCCGCTACTCCATTGGATCTCCGCCTTCATCCGGCCGTCCGTCACATCCAGCTTTGCGGGGGACTGCACAGAAGCCCTGCCGCTGCCCCCGGAGAGCGTCACTTCTATCGTATATTCGCCGTCTGATAACTGAGACATGATCGTTTCCCCCTTCCTCCATATCTGATCAGACACCGGGCCATTATTTCTCCGGTTGCCGGATCCCATAATCCTATAAACAAGAAAAAAGGTGTGCTTTCGCTATCTGCAAAAGCACACCAAAAAGACGCATACGCCTGCGTTTTTCACGCCGTATCCGTAAACCGTACTGCTAATGACTCGTAGCATTTGAGACCCGACGGGCCTCATGTACTGACAACAGGCAGGTCTCCTGACTTATACATCAATGCGCATAAGAGGCCTTCCCAATCTTACTCAGTGGCATCATCTCTTTTGCACTCCGTAATTACAGTGACGAGATCGTACAGGATTTGCACCTGTTTCCCTTTTCACCGGATCCGTTTTTGCAAGAAGCAAAAACATCCGACACCTGCTGCCGTTATTCAATTGTCAAATACTATCTTTTTCATATCATACCGTACACTGTTTGTCAAGAAAAACCATACAGCCCGCGGCATTCTCTTTCCATCGCCGTTCCGTGGGGATAGGGGATTACTGCTTCAGTTTGATCCCATCATTTTCCAGCAGTCCGATGATCTTATCCACGTCCGCCATGACTTCTTCTCTGGTCAGCGTCTTCTCGTTGTCAAAGAAGGTCAGCTTCACGGTAATGGACTTTCCGGCCTCATCATTGTATACGTCCACCAGCTTTGTCCCCTTCAGAAGCTTGGACTTCGCTTCGCTGATGGCTTTTCCGATAGGCGCGAACAGATCCGCCACAAAGGTCAGGTCCACCTCGATCTCCGGATATCTGGACGGCTCCTCATAGACGAGGCCAAGATCCTCCACTGCCGAAAGCAGGTTCACATCCAGTTCCGCGTAGACAATGGCGGCTTTCTTGTCGATCTTTTTGGAGACCCCAGGAGTGATCACGCCGATCTCACCGATCTCTTTTCCGCCGCAGCACACACTGTTTAAATTCTTGGGATGCTGGTAGGAATGGGTCGCTTCTTTTTTCACAAAGGTCACCGGCTGATGCCGGATATCGTCCGCCATCACTGCCAACATCCTGCAAAGCTCCATATAGAGGGCTTCCGTGGATTTTGTCTTGCTGAACAAAGTAACGGCCAGTTTTTTGTATTCTCTGCAGAGATTCGTTTCGGGATCCACGCCGTCCACGGTCCTGCCGATCTCGAAGATACCGAAATCCGCGCTGTAAGAAGTATTGTACTTGATCTGGCAGAGTTGGGTAGGAATGATGGATCTGCGCAGGGTCTCAATGTTCACATTGGTGGAACCGACCAGTTTGACATTGTCCTCCACTTCCATGTTCAACGCCTTGTATTCGTCATAGTAAGCCCAGATATAGGAATGGACTTCGTGGAGAGAATACCGCTTCACGAGCAGATCCTTCACCTTGTCCTCCACGCTCTTTTCTTCCATTACCCGCACAGGGTACAGAGGCGCCTTGGCGGTATGCACGTCAAAATTGTCATAGCCGTAGATACGGGCGATTTCCTCCACAATGTCTGCCTTGATGGTCACATCCTTGGTAGCGCGCCAACTGGGAACCGTCACGGAAAAATCATCCCCATTCCTTGCAACGCCAAACTGCAGGGAGGTCAGGATCTTTTCAATGGAATCGCCGGAAATGTCGATGCCTGTATATTTGTCGATAAATTTCTTGTCAAAGGTAAAGCTGACCGGCGGATAATGGAACGGATACTCGTCCGTAAGTGAAGAGACCACCTTCACGCCCCCGTCCACATCCAGCAGAAGCTTCATGAAACGGCCAATAGCGGTCACCGCCATCTCCGGGTCCAGACTCTTTTCATAGCGGGCGGAAGCGTCCGTCCTGTGGGAGAGCCGCACGGAGGTCTTTCTGATAGATACCGGGTCGAAGGTGGCGGACTCCAGCGTCAACGTGGTAGTGTCCTCCACGATCTCCGAATCCAGACCGCCCATGATACCGGCAATCGCCACCGGCGTATTGTCGTTGCAGATCATCAGCATATCCTCGTCCATCTTCCGCTCCACGCCATCCAACGTAGTGAAGCGAAAAGGCTGATCAAAGCGTTTGATCCGGATCTTGCCCACCTTCCGGGAATCGAACGCGTGCATGGGCTGCCCCATCTCCAGCATGATATAGTTGGTGATATCCGCAAGGAGATTGATCGCACGCATGCCGCAGTAGTACAGGCGGATCCGCATATTCACCGGACTCACATTCTTATTGATATTCTCTACCTGAAGACAGGCGTAACGCTGGCACAGAGGATCCTCGATCTTCATATCCACAGCAGGCAGACCGTCGTACTGATGAAGGTCCACCGTCTCCGGCTCCTTTAAGGGACGTCCCGCCAGCGCCGCAAATTCACGGGCAATGCCGTAATGTCCCCACAGATCGGGACGGTTGGTGACGGATTTGTTGTCCACCTCAAAGATGATATCGTCTATGGCATACACGGACTTCAGATCCGTGCCGTTGGCAATGTCGTCGGTGATCTCCATGATCCCCGAATGGTCGTCGCTGATGCCAATCTCCTTCTCGGAGCAGCACATCCCGTTGGAGGGATATCCGGCCAGCATCCGGGAGGCGATGGTGATCTCTCCCAGCCGCGCACCAACCTTTGCAAAGGCAGTCTTCATGCCCACCCGCACATTGGGCGCACCGCAGACAACGTCCACGAACTGGCCTTCGCCTGCGTCCACCTTCAGCAGATGCAGTTTTTTCGATTCGGGATGGGGTAGCACCTCTTTGATCTGGGCCACGACCACACCTTCCACGTCTTTTCCTTTATAAAAGATCTCGCTTTCTACCTCGGCGGTGGAAAGAGAAAACTGACTGATCAGTTGCATTTTATCCAATCCGGAAAGATCTACAAAATCTGAGATCCAGTTCATTGATAAAAACATATCTTCACCCTCCTTCTCACTTGTCGTCCGTAAACTGTGACAGGCTTCTTAAGCTGCCGCTGTTTAAGTCGCGGATATCCTTGATGCCGTACTTCATCATGGCAAGTCTGGTCATGCCAAGGCCAAAGGCAAATCCGGTATACTTTTCCGGATCGATACCGCCGGCCTTCAGCACCTCGGGGTGGATCATGCCGCAGGGACAAAGCTCCAGCCAGCCGCTGTGCTTACAGGAAGGGCAGCCCTCGCCGCCGCAGATAAGGCAGTTGATGTCAAGCTCAAAGCCCGGCTCCACGAAGGGGAAGAATCCGGGACGCAGACGCACCTTGATGTCTCGCTGGAATACCTCGGAAAGCATGGTCTTCATAAAGAAGATCAGGTTAGAGATGGAAATGTCCTCTCCCACCATCACGCCCTCCATCTGGAAGAAGGTATTTTCATGGCAGGCGTCGGTGGCTTCATTGCGGAAGCATCTGCCGGGAAAGATGGCTTTGATGGGGATGCCATCGTTGACCAGCGCGTCCCTGTATTTTTTGTAAATGGCGTTCTGGGCGGCGGAGGTCTGGGTCTTTAATAGCTGGCCATTTTCCAGATAATAGGTATCCTGCATATCCCTTGCGGGGTGGTGCTTGGGAATGTTCAGAGACTCAAAGCACTCATAATCCGTAACGATCTCGCTGTAATCCTCCACGGCAAAGCCCATGGATTTGAATACATTCTCGCACTGACGCTGCACCAGCGTGATGGGATGATAGGAGCCTCTGGAAAGGTCAAGGGGCGCGGACACGTCAAATTCGCCCATGGAATTGATCTCCTTTTCCAGTTCCAGTTCCTTCAGTTCTACGGTTTTCTTCGCGATGGCGTCAGCCACCTCGGCCTTCAACAGATTGACCTGACGGCCGAAATTCTTTTTTTCCTCTGCGGTGAAATCCTTCATAGATTTCAGCAGGCCCGTGATATGACCCTTTTTGCCAAGGTATTCCACCCTGATCTTTTCCAGTTCCAGTGCTTCCTTCACTTCACCTAATTTTTGCTGGAACTCCTGTCTAATGCTTTCTGCTCTCTCAGACATAGCTTCTCCTTTCAAGATCTTTCTATTGCATAAAAAAACCGCCCCATTGCTGGGACGAGTCTCACCCGCGGTACCACCCATTTTCAGAGTCCTTTGGCTCTGCGCTCATTGCATGGCCTGTTCGGTTGTGATATCCCGGACCACAGAACCCTGCCGGCATACCGAATGCTGAAATTCAGTCATATTCTCATAACAGGTACTCACAGCCCACGATACCCGCTCTCTTTTATGAGGGCATATCACCTACTTACACATTTGAAATCAGTATAGTGCATTTCAGCCGTAAAAGTCAACAGGATTTTTCTTTTTCCGGGGGAAAATATAAAAAAGAATATAGAAATCCGCCTTATACCATGCTATAATCATAGCATATCGGCAGATTTCCTGCGGTATCTCACTTTTTTATGAAAGATAGGAGATCTTTATGACTGCACAAACAAATACAAAAGAAACTGCTGCGCCGCGCACTTGCCTTTCGGAGCTTCTGATCCGGCACGAAAAGGCCGTGGTGGCGTTTTTGCTCATTCTTGCCGTAACCGCAAGGCTGGTGGCGTTTACAAAGCTTCCCGCCGACTTGAATCCCGATGAAGCCTCCGCCGGTTATGAAGCCTGGTCGCTGCTTCACTATGGGATCGACCGCAGTGGCAATCACTGGCCGGTGCTTCTGGCTTCTTGGGGAAGCGGCCAGAATATCCTTTACACCTTGCTTACCATTCCATTTGTGGCTGTTCTGGGCTTGAACATGCTCTCCCTGAGGCTGCCGGCTTTTTTGTGCGGGGTCGC
>CANQQN010000040.1 GCA_947625995.1 uncultured Lachnospiraceae bacterium | reverse complement strand
TTTCTGGATATGATGGCGCGGGAGCGCTGTAACGTCCTGTATATCTGGAGCGGGCATCCGTTTTCCTCTCTTGTGAAGCTGCCGGACTATCCGGAGGCGCTGGAGGTGACGGAGGAGGAGTATGCCCTGAACCGGGAAACCTTCACCTGGCTGACAAAGGAGTGCAGCAGGCGCGGGATCTGGACGGTACTGAAATTTTACAATATCCACATTCCCTATCCCTTCGCGGTGGCCCATGATCTGGAGCTTCTGCAGACGGATATCGATCCGCTGGTGGCGGACTATACATATAAATCCATTGTGGAGTTTATCAAATCCTTTCCCAATATCGGCCTGATGGTCTGTCTGGGGGAGGCGCTGCGGGGACATCAGAACAAGACAGACTGGTTTTTGCAGACCATTCTGCCGGCGGTGAAGGCGGGCATCAAAGAGGCCGGACTTACCGAGGAGCCGCCGCTGATCATGCGTGGCCACGACTGTGATGCGGATACGATCCTGAAGGAGGCCACAAAGTCCTACGGAAACCTCTACACCATGTGGAAGTACAACGGGGAGAGCCTCACCACCTACACGCCCTTTGGCCAGTGGCAGAAGCTGCATCAGGATCTGAGCGCCCACGGGCAGCCTCATATCATGAATATTCATGTGGTGGCAAATCTGGAGCCCTTCCGCTACGGCGCGCCGGGCTTTATCCAGAAGTGCGTGCAGGCAGGTATGGAACGTCTTGGCGGCAGCGGGCTGCATCTGTATCCGCTGTTTTATTGGGACTGGCCTTACTCTGCGGACAAGGCCGAGCCTCGTCTGAAGGCGGTGGAGCGGGACTGGCTCTGGTATCATGCATGGTTCCGCTATGCTTGGGATCCGTGGCGGGACGAGCAGGCGGAGCGTGAGTACTGGATCACTCTTTTTTGCAAACACTTTGGCTGTGAGAGAGAGGGAGGCAGGCTGATTCTGGACGCGTTGGAGTGCGCCGGAGAATGCGCTCCAAGGATCCTGCGCCGGATCGGGATCACCGAGGGCAACCGCCAGACCATGAGTCTTGGCATGACCATGTCCCAGCTGATCCATGTGAAAAAATTCCGGCCGAATATTGAGCTTTGGAAATCGGCTTCCACCCCCGGCGAAACGCTGGACGAATATATGAAACGAGAGCTTGCCGGAGAGTCTCATTATGGGGAGACCCCGCCGGATATGGCGGAGGAAACCTGTTACTTCGCGGATCGGGCGAAGGCCTCTATAGAAGCCGCCGAGCAGTATGTAACGGAGAATGTCCGGGAATTTGGTTATTTCACCACGGATATAGAGGCCATTTATCTGATGACCTGTTCCTATGGGAAAAAAGTGGAGGCCGCCGTCAAGGTGCTGCGCTATAAGGGCACCATGGATGAGGAATTAAAAGGAGATCCGGAGCTTTTGCGGGATGCCCGCAGCCTGCTTTTTGAGAGTCTGGAGTTTTACCGGAAGTTGACGGCGCTTACAAGCGACACTTACCTGTACGCCAACAGTATGCAGACACCCCAGAGAAAGATCCCCTTCCCAGACGGGGAAGCATATGGCCATTGGAACCAATGCCTGCCTCTGTATGAGAAAGAATACAAAAATTTTGAAAAGCATGTGGCGGAGATGGAACGCGGCATCTATCCAAAAGAGGAGACGGAGGATCTGGCGGATATCCGGCCTCTGCCGGCGGCGGAATACAGGGTGTTGTCGGAGGGCTTTGAGCAATACACAGTGCAGAAGGGCGCGTCTGTGTTCAGCGACGAGGAGTGTGTGATCCAGAACTGCGCGCCGGAGATCAAAGGGCTGACCGGCATCCGGCTCAACAAGGCGCAGGCCAACGAAAAGGGCGCTACGCTTGTGCTGGAATTTCCGGAGGACGTGCAGGTGCTCATCGGATATTTTCATACAAAGGGAACACATAATCCATGGCTGAAGGTGCCGGATCTGGAGACCAACACCCACGCCGACGACCGGGGGGGTCTTGCGGTGGTGTACGGCAAGGCGCTGAAGGTGGACAACTGCCCTGTGGTCAACATCCACGCCTTCCGCTATGAAAAAGGCAGACATCGGATCTTTTTGGGCACCGGCGCTTTCGTGTTCGCAGGGGTGGTGCCCGCCGGTGTGAAGCTAAAACCCCGTCTGGCAGGACTTGCAGGGGACACGCTGGATATGCTGGATTGGATGTTTGAAGAGTAAAAATAAACTGAAAATTTCTTTGGCGGTCATATCAGAGGAAGCGGCAAATAGAATATAGGGAAAACCATTTACAGGCTGGTGGGATATGGACGACCAGAAGATTGAAAATCTGCTGAATCTGAGTCTGGAGGCCACGCCGGAGGAACGGGAACGGTCTCTGGTGCTGGAGGAAGGGTATTTTCCCGCGGAGCAGCAGTGGGAACTGATCGTAAAATATTCGGGAGATTTTACCCGGGCGGCCGCGTTAGCGGAACGGGTGTCTTACCTGTTGAACGAATATGCCGTGGTATGGATCAGGGAAAGCCGCATACAGGAATTTGCCGGACTGCCGGAAATTGAATATATTGAAAAGCCTAAGCGGCTCTTTTTTGCTACGGAGCAGGCAAGGACAGCCTCCTGCCTGCTGCCGGTGCAAAGGGAGCCGCTTTCTCTGTCGGGGACGGATGTTCTGGTGGCGGTGATCGATTCCGGGGTGGATATCTATAACCGGGATTTTCAAAATCCGGACGGCACTACCCGGATCTTGGCGCTGTGGGATCAGACCGCTCCCGTTGTAGAAGGGATTGTGCCCGGAGCGGGAACCGGACTGCCGGAACAAAGAGGCGCGGACGTGCTTTCGGGTCCCGCGTTGGGTCGCGTCTATACAAAGGAGGAGATTGACAGGCTGCTGGAAAACGGAAGGCCTCAGACGGGTTTCATACCGGGGGAAGACCGCAGCGGACACGGCACGGCGGTCCTCGGTATTGCGGCGGGAAACGGCGCCAACTCCGGTGGCAGGCAGCGGGGCGTGGCCTTTGACAGTCCACTGCTTGTGGTGAAGCTGGGGAATGCGGACGCCCAAGGGTTTCCCCGTACCACCCAGCTGATGCAGGGGGTAGATTTCGCGGTGCGGTTTGCTCTGGACCGGAAGCTTCCGGTGGCAGTGAATCTAAGCTTTGGAAATTCCTATGGACCCCATGATTCCACGTCGCTTTTGTCTCTGTATCTGGACGATCTTTCTAATTACTGGAAGAGTGTGATCGTAGCGGGCTCCGGAAATGAAGGGGCAGCCGCGGGGCATACGGGTTTTGTCATGAGAGAGGGGCAGCGGGAAACGGTGCGGCTGGCTGTGGGAGAGTATGAGCCGGGACTGAACGTACAGATCTGGAAGCGCTATGTGGATACGATCCGCATATCGGTGATCAGTCCCTCCAGCACCGTCTATCCTGTAGAAGTGCGGCAGCCCGGCGCCCACAGGGTGCGGCTGGGCGGTACGGAGCTTCTGCTGTATGTAGGAGAACCGGGACCCTACAGTGTCAATCAGGAGATCTTTGTGGATTTTCTGCCGGTGGACGACTATGTGGATCCGGGAGAGTGGCGGTTTAGGTTTGAGGCGGTGCGGGTCGTGGTGGGCAGGGTAGACCTTTGGCTTCCCGGCGGCAGGGTGCTGGGCGCCCAGACCGGTTTTTTGAACCCCAGTCAGGAACTGACGCTCACCATTCCGTCCACCGCTCGGCGTCTGATTACGGTGGCGGCTTATGACAGCAGGCGGAACACGCTGGCGGACTTTTCGGGAAGAGGCAGCTTTTCGCTGGGAAAGCCGGACATTGCGGCGCCGGGCGTGGACATTACGGCGCCTACGCCGGGCAATGGGTACGGTGCGTTCTCCGGCACTTCCATGGCGGCGCCCTTTGTGACCGGCAGCGCGGCCCTTTTGATGGAATGGGGGATCACGGACGGCAATGATCCTTATCTATATGGGGAAAAGGTGAAGGCTTATCTGCAGAGAGGCGCCAGACAGCTTCCTTTTGAGGAGGATTACCCAAGCCCGCTGATCGGGTACGGGGCGCTGTGCGTGGCGGACAGTCTGCCGGATTGAAAACTTAAAAGAGAAATAATCTCTTGAAAAAAGGCAAAAAATAAAATATAAAGATAGAAAATGATTGACATAAGAGAAAAAAGCACAATATAATAAATATATATTTATATATAAAAAGAAAGAGAGAGCGATAAGATGTTTATAGGATTTTCTGTAAGTAATTATTTATCATTTAAAACAACACAGACAATATCCATGATCGCATCAAAAGTTGCAAGGCATAAAGAGCACATTATGCGCGGAAACGGAAAGAGAATATTGAAAACAGGGCTTGTTTATGGAGCGAATGCCAGCGGCAAGAGCAACTTGATCAAAGCCATTGGTTTTTCAAGGGATATTATATTAGGAGGATTAGATAAAGTAAACCTTAATAAAAAACATTTCAGGATCAGCAATGAAGGATATCAAACGCCGGGTGTCTTTGAATACAGACTGATCACCCAATCAGGAACGGAATATTCCTATGGAATCGCTGTTTCCTATTTTCAAAAGGAAATCTTGTCAGAATGGCTGATCCGGATAGAGAAAAACGGCGCTGAAACTTATATATATAATAGGGACATTGATGAAAATGGCAGGCGATTTACTGAGAGTGAGATAAAAATAAAAGATAATGAAGAAAAAGTCCGCTGGGAGATCTATCTGGAGGATTTTGGCGAAAAAATCACAGATTCTATGAAGAAAAGAACTATTTTAAAGGATATTGCCGAAAGAAACAGCGGACAGTATGGTGTTTTTTCTGAGATCGACGAAGTTTATCAATGGTTTCAAAAAATGATAATCATATTCCCGAATAGTCAATATAACGGTCTGAATCAAATGGTAGAAAACGAAAATTTTAAAAAACTGTTTTCAATGGTTTTAAAGTATTTTGATACCGGAGTAGAATCTGTGGAATCAAAACAGAGCCAGATGGATTTGGATAAACTGTTTGAGGGTATTCCCGATGAAGAAACAGAAAAAATAAAGGTAAAGATTTTTAATGCTATTCAAGAGGATATTCAGAAAGAGCAAGTAAGGGTAAAAATTAAGAATCAGATCTATACACTGCACAGGGATGATGAGGGAAATATCATTACAACTAAAATGATGCAGAATCATGGAAATATTCAGGAATTGTTTGAATATCTGGATGAATCTGACGGAACACAGAGGCTGTTTGATCTTATTCCTCTGTTTTATGAAGGTAAAAACAGAGCTATTTTTATTGATGAGATAGACAGAAGCCTGCATACGAATCTCACAAGAAAGTTTCTTGAGTTGTTTTACAGATCATCAGAAGACGATACGAGCCAGATCATTGCCACTACTCATGACTCAAACCTGTTAGATCTGGAACTGGTTCGGCAGGATGAGATCTGGTTTATAAAACGGTTAAGCGATCACAGTTCAAGCGTATATTCTTTAAATCGCTATAAGGAACGATATGATAAAAAGATTGATAAAGAGTATCTGTTAGGACGTTATGAAGCAATACCGGTTTTTGATGATAGAATATTGGAGAATATAGATGATTAACCGTTACAGATTAATGTCAACCGCATATGAGCGTGAAGAAGAATTCCAGAAAATAATCCCGGAAAAAAGGATTTTTTTGTCGGTTGAGGGAAATGTGACTGAAAAAGAATATTTTGGAGGGATATCAAGAAACAGGCAGAGGATCGGGATTAACGCCCAGATCGACGTAAAAGTCTTAGAGCGTGGGAAGAATGATACGAACAGCGCTCCAAAGCAGGTAATTGAATTATTAGAAGAATATATCAGGCTCAGAGAGCAAAGCGAAGACGATATGCTGGAAGAGATTTCTTCCCAGTTCAAAGAACAGTATTCTGTGGAGTTTATAAGACAATATCTGACCAGCCCCCAAAGCATACCAAAAAGACAACGAAATCAGTTCGTCACAGAACTTAAAAAAATCGGATATGATATTGATTACCGGAAGTATTTAATGAAGTATAACAAGGATTTAGATGAATTCGCGGTTTTGATCGACAGGGATAAGCACACACATTCGGAATCAAACATGGTGGATTGTATTGCTCATTGCAAAGAAAAGGGCTATAAATGCTATATTGCGAATCCGTGCTTTGAGTTTTGGCTTTTAATGCATTTGTCGGAGATCAAAGAAGAATATGGAGATCAGATGGATCTGATCAAAGAAAACGAAAAGGTATCAGATGTGCATACATTTGTCAGCAAAGCAGTTTCGGACAAGGCGCATCACGGAAAGAAAGGAATTCATTTTGTAGAGAACTATCTGCCTGCGATCGATAAAGCCGTCAGGCAGGCAAGGGAGGATTTCCCGGCCGATGAATATGAATTGGTCGATCATATCGGGTGTAATCTGTGGAAGATGATAGAAGAGTTGAAAATGTATGGAAAGACAAGCGAGGCGTAAAATTTCGTTGAGAAAACTAACCTGTTATGGTATACTGAATCTAACGATGAAGTCGGTGAATTTTTTCAAAAGGAGGATCACTATGAGACACCATATTGCCAAAAAAATAATTGCTTTGGCGCTTGGGGCTGTGCTGATGGCGGGAAGCGTGCAGATCCCTGCAGTCGGCCGGCCGGTTCAGGCCGCTGAGGTGGAGAGAGTTGGGGAGCAGAAAGAAATCCCCGGAACGGTAAGCTCTTTCAGCGATTACGATACCAGTTTCCTGTCGGTGACCGGCTATGCCGCCGCAGGCGTTCATGACCGTTCCCAGTATGTGGCGCCGGAATACGCCGGAAAGGAATACCGCACAGTTTCCGACGAGAGAGAATTTTTGGAAGCCGTGACGGATGCAGGCAAAGGGCAAGTAAAGGTCATCGAGATCACAAAAGACCTGTTCATGGGCCCGAGAGAATTAAATCTGACCGAGGAGGAGCAGCAGAAATACTCCTGTATCTCTTCCTACGGCGATCTGGCTTATACCAACCCGGTGCTGGAGGCGTCAGGGGTTTCCAACCTGAATTTTTCCGATATTGACGGCCTGACTGTTTTTTCAAGATCCGGGGTCACGATCAAGCATGTGACCTTCAAGCTTCAGGCGTCCAGCAACGATTTGGTATTCCGCAATCTGAAATTTGATGAAATGTGGCAGTGGGACGTGACCGGCAACCATAAGGAAGCAGGTTGGGCCTTTGTCAAGATCAACGGCGCCAAAAACGTGTGGATCGACCACTGTACATTCACCATTGCCGCGGACGGTAACATCGATCTGGAAAACGGCGCTTCCGGCGTCACCTTTTCATGGTGCGAATTCGGCCTTCCTACCGTTGTGCCGGAGAAGACAAGCGCCATCTACAAGACGATCACCTACATGGAGCAGGATCGCCGCACGGCGGGAGCCAGATATACGGCCCTTCGGGATGGCGGCGCTACAGCCGAGGATATTATGAAATACGAAGCGATCCATGACAAGGTGCATCTGACAGGCAGCGGCGACAAGGACTGGAAAGACGAAAGCGAAAGTCTGCAAAACGGCAACCCGAATCTGCAGTTGACGCTTGCCTATAACGAATACACAAATGTCAGCCAGCGTGTGCCTATGATCCGGCAGGGACAAGGCCATGTGTTCAATTGCTATTTCAACAACATGGGCCATTTTACCATGCACGCGCAGGAGCCTTTTACCTCCTACGGCAAGCTGGGCGTGAACCGCTGCATGGACGCCAGAGACGGCGCTTCCATCGGCGTGGATACCTGTGTGTTCTACGGTGTGGATGAGCCCATCACCGGCGACGAGCGGCAGGGAGACGAGACCACAAACCTGAACGCGCCTTGGGACAGCCTGTTTGCAGAGGCTATGAACCGCGTTCTGATCGTAAATTCCAAGACAACCAACACAAAGGGAGAAACCTCCACCGGCAGCAGCTGGGATAAAAACGGTGAAAATCAGTTTACAAAGGGTTATCAATGGTATGATAAATCCACCCTTAATCATTGGGCGTGGAAATCCACAATCCTTGGGGTGAGAAATTCCGTGACCGGCGAACTGATCCCGGCGGATACCATGACCAAGGCAAAACCTACCCTGATCCCGGTGTTAAAAGAGGACGGCACCCCGGAGACCACGCCGAAGGGCAGCGAAAAGTACGAGCCTTTTGAGATCGCTTACGACATGGAAGCCGTGCTTCCTTATGAATACAAGATGGTACCTTTGGAGACCGTGCAGGAGACTGTACAGAAATACAACGGCGCGTACACCTATGATATGAGCGCGGAAAACTGGCTTCGCACCACATACGGCCCGGAGGAAGATATTCAGCCTGCGGACGCTTCGGTGAAACATCCGGTAGAGTCCATGTATCTGACAGAGGAAGACAGCAAGCTTTCCAAGGGCGGTTTTCTGCAGTTGAATGCCTACGTGACGCCCAGCAACGCCACCAATAAAGACATTGTCTGGACCAGCGACAACGAGGCAGTTGCGGTTGTGTTTGACAGCGGCCTTGTAAAGGCGGTTGGAAACGGTGAAGCGGTTATCACAGCTACTTCTGCAGACGACGCCAAATTTACCCAGAGCGTGAAGATCACGGTGGGCAAACAGACACAGCCTGTTCCCGACTTTACATACGGCGATGTGACAGGCGATGAGAAGATCACGTCCGATGATGCCCTGACAGTCCTGAAAGCAGTGGTGAAGCTGATTGAGCTTGACGAAAACCAAACGCTGGCGGCGGATGTGACGGGAGATGGCAAAGTGACTTCCGATGACGCGCTGGAGATATTGAAGCACGTTGTGAAGCTGATCGACAGTTTTCAGGCAGAAAAAGGCTGAAAGATATGAAGAATGTTATGAAAAAAATATGGAAGCTCCTGCCTGTGTGGACGGCCTTGCTGGTTCTCTGCGCCTGTGGCAAGGCGCAGGGACTTGTGGAGACAGGGGTTTCCCAGCTTGAGGCAGATGAATACGCTGCTGCGGCACAGACCTTCGGGGATGCGCTGTCGGAACACCATTGGTATGATACCGTAAAGGAGCAGGATATCCTGCTCCTTCGCGGTGAAGCCTTTATGGGAGCGGGAGAGTTTGACAGCGCATTGAAAATTTATGAAGGTCTTTTGGAAAAGGACGATGACAACGGGCAGCTGCTCTCCGATAAGGGAATGGCGCTTTTTGGGCTGCAGCGGTATGAGGAAGCCAAGGAAGCCTTCCTCGCGGCGGTAAATGCAGGCGAGCCCTCGGCGTATGAGTATGCCGGCAGAGCTGCGGAATCCATGGAAGACTATGAGGCCGCGGAAGAATATTACGGGGAAGCGATCCGGAATACTCCCACGCGGGCGGCTCTGTATCAGTCTGTGGCAAACTGCAAGATGCTCCGGGAAGATTACGAAGGCGCTCTTGCGGAAATTGACGAAGGGATCAGGCAGGCAGACGGAAAATCCCTGCAGGGACTTTTGTACCAGCAGGCAGTCTGCTATGAATATATGGGAGAATATGAGACGGCCCTTGATAAAATGACAGATTATGTGGCACAATATCCTGAGGATGAGGCTGCAAAGAAAGAGTACGAATTTTTGCTGTCCCGTTGAAAGGATGAGAAGGATTGACAGGACACCACCTTACAGATGAAGTGAAAGAAAAAGTGATCTTGGTAGGCGTATGCCTGCGAGAAGGCGACGACACGGAAGCGTCCCTGCAGGAGCTTGCCCAGCTTGCGGATACCGCCGGCGCCGAAGCGGTAGGGACGGTCATTCAGAACCGTGAGCAGATCCACCCGGGCACCTATGTGGGAAAAGGCAAGCTGGAGGAGATCCGGGCGCTTTTGTGGGAACGTGAGGCTACCGGTATTATTTGCGACGATGAACTGTCCCCGGCCCAGATGGCCAATCTTGAGGAAGAATTGGATACGAAGGTGATGGACCGGACGCTGGTTATACTGGATATTTTTGCGGGAAGGGCCGCCACCCGGGAAGGAAAGATACAGGTGGAGCTTGCCCAACTGAGATACCGGGCGGCCAGACTTGCAGGCCTTGGCCGCAGTCTGTCAAGGCTCGGCGGCGGTATCGGGACCAGAGGACCCGGTGAAAAGAAGCTGGAAACAGACCGCCGTCTTATCAGAGAGCGGATATCCAGATTGAAGGAAGACCTGAAGAGCGTGGAACGGCACAGGGAGGTGACCCGCAGCCAGAGAAGCAGGAATCATGCGTATGTGGCGGCGATCGTGGGCTACACCAACGCAGGCAAATCCACGCTTTTAAATATGTTGACGAACGCCGGCGTAGCAGAGGAGGACCGCCTTTTTGCCACGCTGGATCCCACGACCAGAATGCTTGCGCTGCCAAACGGCCAGCAGGTGCTTTTGACGGACACGGTAGGATTTATCCGCAAATTGCCCCATCATCTGATCGAAGCGTTTAAAAGTACCCTTGAGGAGGCAAAATACGCGGATCTGATCCTTCATGTGGCGGACGCCTCCAATCCCAATGTAGAAACACAGATGCATATCGTATATGAAACGCTCCGTCAGCTTGGCGTCATGAATAAGCCGGTGTTCACATTATTTAACAAATCAGATTTAGTGCCCGATAGAAACACTATTAAAGATATGAATGCAAATGAAACCCTCCGAATCTCCGCCAAAACGGGGGAAGGATTGGATCTGCTGCTTGAACAGCTGGAAAAACAGGTGCGGGCAGGCCGATTATACGTGGAAAAAATTTTTTCCTATCAAGAAGCTGCAAAGATACAGATTATCCGCCGCCGCGGAGAGATCCTGAAGGAGGAATACCGGGACGAAGGAATTCTTGTAAAAGGCTACATTCCGCCGGAATATGCATTTGAAATTTACCATTAAATCCGTTGGATTTCCTGTATTTTTCTACGGAATGACGAAAGAAATAGGTTGCCAATATAGGGCGAATAGGGTAGAATATAAAAGAATAAAATCTATAATATAATTTTTTTAAGTTTCATATTGACATTTTTTTACAATTGCTGTATACTTGGATAAAGTTGAGGTGTCAATTTATAACAAATCCAAAAAGTTGTAAAAATGTCCGGGGGGGGGTAAATTCCTCCGGTTTTTTTATGGATGCTGAAAAGGGTTTGAAGGATGCTGCTCCGGTTTGCCTGTCTTATGGAAAAGTGAGAACAGGCAACGGGGCGCGTCAATGGATCTGCCAACCAGTTTTGGTTTATACTCAGTGGGGTAAGGCAACCGTCGTGTCAGGCTGCGGCGGTGCCTTTCCCAAACTGAAAAGCCAAACGATATGATAAATACTTGCATGTGAATGCGCATCTTGGGGATAAAGAGGAGGAGGAATTGATTTTATATATGATATATGAAATCAAGGACTCTTTTTCTATGTATTGACAAAAAACAGGAAAACAGTGTCAACCGATGCCAAAAATAGTATAGAAAGGCTACAATTACCTGTTGTCTTTTCTGCAATATTGAGTATAATAGGCATTGTGTAAGGACAGCGGTCATAGACAGGGGTTTGTCTATACTGCAAAAACCCAGTCAATAAACGGAATATTTTGTTGACGGGAGTGTAAAAATCGGGTATGCTATACTATATATTGATGTGATTATACTAGCTGCCGATTTGTCAACTGCCGGGCAGGTACGCGCGGCAGGCACAGATTTTAAAATGTGAAATACAAAAAGTTACATCAGGCCGTTTTTATCGTTTTGTGATGAAAAATAGCGCCTGAAGCTGAAAATAGAGGAAAATTTAGCTTGTGCTACAAATGCCTGCCCTTTATTTTCAGTTGTCGAAAAAAGACAGATTTCGCCGGGATTCTCATGGAGACTACCGGTATGTTGACAGATGGCCGGAGCCGGGAGAGCGGCTGCGCCACGGGAAGGGAGGCAGCATCCATATGAGCAGACTGAAGCATAACGCGGCCCTGCGGTTAGTAAAAAGCATGGACGCCATACTCCTTGCCGTCCCCTTTGCCGCCTGCTGGCTGGGGTATTACGCGGACCGCACGGCATCCCCCTATTACGCAAAAGGGGATCTGGTGGTGTGCGGGCTCTTTCTGCTGCTGTATGTCATCTTTGGAAGGGTCTACGACAGCTTCCTTGTGTCCCTGAACCGCATCTCCCAGATGGTGTACAGTCAGGGGCTGGCGGCGCTGATCTCTGACGCCATCATGTATGTGG
>CANQQN010000039.1 GCA_947625995.1 uncultured Lachnospiraceae bacterium | reverse complement strand
AGGAGTAAGGGGGATTTCTATGGGCCATGAACATAAGATCTGCGCTGTGGCGCCGGGCAGTATCGGGGAAGAACTGGAGCTTGCCCCCGGCGACGTACTGCTTGCCATCAACGGGCAGGAGATCGAGGATATTTTTGACTATCACTATCTATCGGAAGATACTTATATAGAGGTGCTGGTGCGGAAGCTGGACGGAGAAGAATGGCTTCTGGAGGTGGAAAAGGACGAAGACGAGGAGCTTGGCATCACTTTTGACAGTTCCCTGATGGATGAATACCGTTCCTGCAGGAATCATTGCATTTTCTGTTTTATTGACCAGATGCCAAAGGGAATGCGCCAGACGCTGTATTTTAAGGACGACGATTCCAGACTGTCTTTTTTACAGGGAAATTATGTGACACTTACAAATATGAGCGACCACGACATCCAGCGGATCATCCGATACAGGCTGGAGCCTATCAACATTTCCTTCCACACCACAAATCCCAAGCTGCGGTGCCGGATGCTGAACAACCGTTTTGCGGGGGAAGCATTGAAAAAAGTGGAAAAGCTTTATGAGGCCCAGACAAAAATGAACGGTCAGATCGTCCTTTGCAAGGGGATCAATGACGGAGCGGAACTGGAGAGGACCATCAGGGATCTGTCCGGTTATCTTCCATATCTACAAAGCGTTTCCGTGGTGCCGGTAGGACTTACAAAACACAGGGAGGGCCTGTATCCTCTGGAACCCTTTACAAAGGAAGACGCCCGGGAAGTGCTCAGGCTTGTTCATCATTGGCAGAAAAAGCTGTTCCCCAAGTTCGGGCTGCACTTCATCCATGCGTCTGATGAATGGTACATTCTGGCCGGGGAGGACTTCCCGCCGGAGGAAGTCTATGACGGGTATCTGCAGATTGAGAACGGTGTGGGAATGATGCGCTCCCTTATTCAGGAATTTGACGAGGCGTACGGATCCCTGCCGGGGGATGAGAAAGAGCGGGATCTTTCTATCGCTACGGGAAAGCTTGCCTATCCCACCATCAGCGGGCTGGTCCGGCGTTTGCAGCGCAAGTACCCGAACCTGTCCGTCCACCTATATCAGATTGAAAACCGTTTCTTCGGGGAGCGTATCACGGTGTCCGGACTGATCACCGGGCAGGATCTGAAGGAGCAGTTGGAAGGAAACCCTCTTGGCAGCAAGCTGCTTCTCCCTTCAGATATGCTCCGGGCGGAGGGAGATTGTTTTTTGGACGACGTGACGGTGGAAGAATTGAAAAATACTTTACAAGTTCCCGTAGAAATTGTAAAATCAAGGGGAAGAGACTTGATCGAATCTATACTCTGAGAACGGAGGCAGTTATGAGCAAACCTATCGTTGCCATTGTAGGCCGTCCCAATGTGGGGAAGTCCACGCTGTTCAACGCACTGGCAGGGCAGCAGATCTCCATTGTAAAGGATACACCGGGGGTAACCCGGGACCGGATCTACGCGGACGTGACATGGCTGAATACAAATTTCACACTGATCGATACAGGCGGTATTGAGCCGGACAGCAGCGATATCATTTTGTCCCAGATGCGGGAGCAGGCCCAGATCGCCATTGATACCGCCGACGTGATCCTGTTTATGACGGATGTGCGGCAGGGTCTTGTGGATTCCGACGCCAAGGTAGCGGATATGCTCCGCCGTTCCCAAAAGCCGGTTGTGCTTGTCGTCAATAAAGTAGACAATTTCCAGAAGCTGATGCCGGACGTGTATGAATTTTATAATCTTGGCATCGGGGAACCGGTTCCTGTTTCTGCGGCGTCCAAGCTTGGGCTTGGCGATATGCTGGAAGTCATTGCGGCGCATTTTCCCGACGCCGGGGAGGAGAGCGAAGACGAAGAATGTCCCCGGATCGCCGTTGTGGGCAAGCCAAATGTGGGAAAATCCTCGATCATCAACAAGCTGCTTGGGGAAAACCGGGTGATCGTCTCGGACGTGGCAGGTACTACCAGAGACGCTATCGACACCCACATTACATGGGACGGGAGACCTTATATCTTCATTGATACTGCCGGACTTCGGCGAAAGAGTCGTATCAAAGAGGAACTGGAGCGTTACAGCATTATCCGCACGGTATCTGCTGTGGATCGGGCCGACATCGTAATCGTGGTGATCGACGCCACAGAAGGCGTGACGGAGCAGGACGCCAAGATCGCGGGGATCGCCCATGAACGGGGAAAAGGTGTTATCATTGCGGTCAATAAATGGGACGCGATCGAAAAAACCGACAAGACCATTTATGAGCATGAAAAAAAGATCAGAAATGTACTTTCCTATATGCCTTACGCGGAGGTGCTGTTTATTTCCGCGGAAACAGGGCAGCGTCTTCCAAAGCTTTTTGATATGATCGACCTTGTGCTCCAGTATCATTCCATGCGGATCGCCACCGGCGTGCTCAACGAGATCGTGTCGGAGGCGGTAGCCCTGCAGCAGCCTCCCTCAGACAAGGGAAAGCGGCTGAAGATCTTTTATATCACACAGGTGGCGGTAAAGCCTCCTACCTTTGTGATCTTCGTAAACGACAAAGAACTGATGCATTTTTCCTATACCAGATATCTGGAGAACCGTATCCGGGAAACCTTCGGCTTCCGTGGAACGCCGTTGAAGTTTATCATACGGGAAAGAAAAGAATAGGCGCCGCCATATTGACAGCGCCTGTGGAAGGGAGGAAGCCATGGTCAGGATCATATGCGTGCTGATAGGTTATATTTGCGGATTATTTCAGACTTCCTATATTTTGGGAAAGATTTCCCATATTGACATCAGAGATTACGGCAGCGGAAACGCAGGCACCACAAACGCCTTGCGGACTCTTGGAAAAAAAGCCGGGGCCCTTACCCTTCTTGGCGATTTATGTAAACCAATGATCGCCTACCTGATCGTCTGGCTTTTGTTCCATAACAAGTATCCGGAGATGGCAAAGCTGTTATGTATGTACGCCTGCGCGGGCGCCGTCTTGGGACATGTTTTCCCGTTCTATCTTGGGTTTAAAGGGGGAAAAGGGATCGCCACCATCGCGGGGCTTGGAATCATATTCGGTTTTTGGCCGCTGACCTTATCCGGCGTATTAGTGTTTGTTGCCGTCGCCGCCCTAACCCGGTATGTTTCTCTGGCCTCTATCTGCCTGATGATCCTGTTCATGGTGGAGATGGTAGTATTCGGCCAGCTAGGTATGCTCAGATCCATACAGCCGCCTTACCTGTACGAATGGTACGGGATCGTTTTTGTGGTATCGGGGATCGCCATCTGTAAGCATAAGGCCAATATAAAACGTTTGATCAATCATACAGAGAATAAACTGAGCTTTTCCGGAAAGAAGAACGCAGACTGACCGGAGAAAAGGGGGTTTTATCATGTCAAAGGTAAGTGTCATTGGCGCAGGCAGCTGGGGTGTCGCCCTTGCGCTCTTGCTCCACACCAACCACCATCAGGTGACGGTGTGGTCCATTGATGAAAAAGAAATTGAGATGCTGGATCGGGAACGGGAGCACAAGGATAAGCTTCCGGGCATTTTTCTTCCCGACGAGATGAAGTTTACCACGGACATGGAGACTGCGTTAAGGAATGTGGATCTGGCGGTGCTTGCGGTTCCCTCTGTCTATATCCGAAGCGTGGCTGCCATGATGAACCCCTTTGTAAAGGACGGACAGATCCTTGTGAACGTGGCAAAGGGCATTGAGGAAAAGACGCTCCTAACCATGACGCAGGTGATCTCCCAAGAGATCCCCGACGCGGACGTAGCGGTGCTTTCCGGCCCCAGCCATGCGGAGGAAGTCGGCAGGGGCCTTCCCACTGTGGTAGTGGTAGGCGCCCATTCCAAAGATACGGCGGAATTTGTCCGCGGCATCTTTATGAATACGGTATTTCGCGTATATACAAGCTCCGATGTTCTGGGGATCGAACTTGGCGGTTCCCTGAAAAATGTGATCGCCCTTGCGGCAGGCATAGCCGACGGTCTTGGCTGCGGCGACAATACAAAGGCCGCGCTGATCACCCGGGGGATTGCGGAGATCACACGTCTTGGAGTTGCGATCGGCGGCCGCAGTGAAACCTTTAGCGGACTGTCCGGCATCGGCGACCTGATCGTTACCTGTGAAAGCCGCCACAGCCGCAATCGAAAGGCCGGTATGCTCATGGGACAGGGCATGACCATGGAGCAGGCCATGGACGCGGTAAAAATGGTGGTAGAGGGCGTGTATTCCGCAAAGGCGGCGAAAGCGCTGGCGGACAAGTATCAGGTCCGTATGCCTATCGTGGAGGAAGTCAACAAAGTATTGTTTGAACATAAAAGGCCGGATGTCTCCTTAAAGGAACTGATGCACCGGGACAAACAGACGGAGCATACGGAAATTCCGTGGAACTAAAACATTTTCATCACATAAGATCACGATTTTCATATGTATATTTTTCATACCCCCCTGCATATACTTAATCAGCACAGCAAGGGGGTATTTATATGGACAATTTTGCGGTCTATAGGGATATATCGGCGCGTACGGGCGGAGAGATATACATAGGAATCGTAGGACCGGTGCGCACCGGAAAGTCTACGTTTATCAAGCGGTTTATGGATCTGATGGTGCTGCCGTATATGGAAGAGGGGCCCGCAAAGGAACGCGCGGTAGACGAATTGCCCCTTTCTGCACCGGGAAGCATTGTGACGACCACGGAGCCCAAATTTATACCGAAAGACGCAGCAGAGATCCGGCTTGCGGACGATATATCCGTGAAGGTACGGCTGATCGATTGTGTAGGCTATATGGCAAAGGGCGCAGGTTCGGGAGAGGGAAACGACCAGACAGAGCGCATGGTAAAAACGCCATGGCTTGATTATGAGATTCCTTTTTCAAAGGCGGCGGAGATCGGTACCCACAAGGTTATCCACGATCATGCCGGCATCGGTATCGTGATCACCTCAGACGGCTCCTTCGGCAATCTGCAGCGGGACAGCTTTGTGGTACCGGAGGAACGCACCATAGCGGAACTGAAAGAGATTAAAAAGCCTTTTATTGTTCTTTTAAATTCGGAAAAGCCTTACAGTGACGAGAGCATTCATCTGGCCCAGCAGCTTGAGAAAAAGCATGAAGTGACTGTCCTTCCGGTCAACTGCAGCCAGCTTCGCAGGGAGGATATCAACACGATCATGGAACATATCCTCTATGAATTTCCTATTGCGTCTCTGGCGGTGTATGTGCCGAAATGGGTGGAAATGCTTCCGGTAAGTCATCCCCTCAAAGAAGAACTGATCCGCTATGTCAAGGAGTTCATGGCAAAAAATGAAAAAGTGAAAGATGTCAGATCCCATATGCCGGAGTGGAATCAGGAGTTTGTGAAACGCACCCGTATGGATCCGTTGGATCTTTCTTCGGGAAATATCAGGATCTATCTGGAATTCCATGAAAAATATTATTATGAGATCATGAGCGAACTGGCGGGGACCCCTATAGCGGGAGAATATCAACTGATCTCCATGGTAAAAGAACTGGCGCAGATGAAGCAGGAATACGACAAGGTGCGATCGGCTATGGAATCCGTACGGCAGAAGGGATACGGCGTTGTGACCCCCTCTCAGAGCGAGATCGCGCTTCAGGAGCCGGAGGTCATCCGCCACGGAAATAAGTACGGGGTAAAGATCCGGGCTTCCAGTCCTTCCATACATATGATCCGCGCGGATATCGAAACGGAGATCGCTCCCATTGTAGGAAACGAAGAACAGGCCAACGATCTGATCCGGTTTGTGAAGACCAATCAGGAACAGGGGGATATCTGGTCCACAAACATATTTGGGAAAACCGTGGGGCAGCTTGTTGACGACGGTATTCGCAGCAAGCTGGCCATGATGAGTGAAGAATGCCAGCAGAAGATGCAGGATACCATGAAAAAAATTGTCAATGAGTCCAACGGCGGCATGGTCTGCATCATCATATAAGCCTTGATCCAAAAGAAAATACGGCTTTTTGAGAGATCTTTTGCTTTGATTGGAAGAACTTCCGGCCTGTGGGAGAAAACTGCTGGACTTTTCCCTGAAAATCGCATATAATCAAGAAAAAGGAAAAACCATTTGATGTGTAAGCAAGTGGTTTTTTCCTGTTCATGATCAAATACAGTGATAGGAGGCGCAGTATGAATCCGGTATATCAGAAATTGGAAATGTGTTATCAGAGCATTCGGGAAAGGATTCCTTATAAACCGGAGGTGGCGCTTGTGTTGGGCTCAGGCCTCGGAGCCTTCGCGGACGGTCTGGTACAGGACGCCGTGATCGAATACAATGAGATCAAAGGATTTCCGGTGTCCACTGTTTACGGGCACAAGGGACGCTTTGTCTTCGCACATGTGGGAGACGTACCCGTAGTTATCATGCAGGGACGTGTGCATTACTATGAAGGGTATTCCATTACAGACGTGGTGCTTCCGATCCGGCTGATGTGGCAGATGGGCGCGAAAAAATTGTTTCTGACCAACGCCTCCGGCGGCATCAACGGCCGTTTTCAGGCGGGAGATTTTATGTTGATCACAGACCACATTTCCTGCTTTGCGCCCAACCCTCTGATCGGGCAGAATATTGATGAGCTTGGCCCGCGGTTTCCGGATATGTCAAAAGTGTATGCGCCTTCTCTCAACAGGTGCATCCGCGCGGAAGCCGGCAGACTTGGGATTTCCCTCGAGGAAGGGATTTACGTACAGCTTACAGGGCCCAGCTATGAGACGCCGGCGGAAATCCGGATGTTGAAGGCGCTGGGGGCTGACGCGGTAGGCATGAGTACCGTCTGTGAAGCCATTGCCGGAAATCATATGGGCATGCAGGTGTGCGGGATCTCCTGCATCACAAATCTGGCGGCCGGTATTTCCCAGAATCCGCTTTCCCACTCTGAGGTGAAAGAAACCGCCGACAGGGTTGCGCCGATGTTTCAGCGTCTGGTATACGCGTCCATTCAGGCAATGGGCAGATAAAGGATATGATATTGCAGGAGGCTGCCGATGAAGATACGGTTTTATAACGCAAAAATATTAACAATGGAAGATTCCTCTCAGGAAATCATTCAGGGAGAGCTTTGGACCGAGGATGGTCTGATCACATATGTGGGGCCCGGCGTGAATCCGGAAGGAAATCCGAAGGCCCGGCTTTTGGAGAGATCCGGCGGGGCAGAATGGGACAGGCAGATCGATGCGAAGGGCAATCTTTTGATGCCCGGCTTTAAAAACGCCCACACCCACACCGCAATGACTTTTTTACGCTCCTATGCGGATGATCTGCCGCTGATGGACTGGCTTCACAAGCAGGTATTTCCAAGGGAGGCAAAGCTGACGGCGGAAGATGTGTACTGGTTTTCCAAGCTTGGATTTCTGGAATACCTGACCAGCGGCATTACCGCTTGCTTCGATATGTATATGCAGCCGGAAGCCTTTGTAAAAGCATCTCTGGAAACCGGTTTTCGCTCTGTTCTCTGCGGCAGGATCAATGATTTTGGCGGAGATGCGGCGTCTTTGGAGGAAGAGTATCTGAAGTTCAACGGCGTGGACGCGCTTATATCCTATCAGTTGGGTTTTCACGGAGAATACACTACGGCAAAATCGCTGTTGAAAGAGATCGCAAAGCTTGCGCAAAAATTAAAGGCGCCGGTCTACGCCCACAATTCCGAGACGGCGGACGAAGTGGCAGGCTGTGTAGAGCGCTATGGTGTGACTCCCACCGTCTTTTTGGACAGCCTTGGCATGTTTGCCTACGGCGGCGGCGGATTTCACTGTGTGCATGTGTCCGATGGGGATCTTGATATTTTCAAAAAACATGACATGTGGGTGATCACAAACCCCGGCTCCAATACCAAGCTTGCCAGCGGCATCGCTCCTTTGGCCAAGATGGCGGATATGGACGTCAATCTTGCCATTGGCACTGACGGACCCGCCAGCAACAACTGTCTGGATATGTGGCGGGAAATGTTTTTGGCAACAGGGCTGCAGAAGCTGAAAAATAAAGATTCTGCTTCCATGCCTGCCGGGAAGGTGCTTTGGATGGCCACAGTGGGCGGCGCAAGAGCAATGTGCCTGAAAAATTGTGACAGCCTTTCCGTGGGTAAATGCGCGGATCTGGTCATGATCGACCTGCACCGCCCCAATATGCAGCCGGAACACAATATCATAAAGAATCTGGTATACAGCGGCAGCAAAGACAACGTTGCGCTGACCATGATCGACGGCAGGATCCTTTATGAGGACGGAAAATTTTACGTGGGAGAGGATCCGGAGATCATTTACAGGGAAAGTGCCCGCCACGCCCGCAGGATCTGTGAATAAGCGTCTGAAATCTGAACATACTATTTCCTATGAAAAAGTTAATGTTCCGGATATCAAAACAGATCTTTAAATATTTGTTATTATATCATCTTGGCGGCAGCCTGTACTATTATATAGAGGTACTGCACCGGGGCTGGTCTCATTGGTCCATGTATGTGCTGGGCGGTCTCTGTTTTCTGTTCTGCTCCATTCAGAACGAGCGCAGGATATGGCAGGCGCCTCTCTGGAAGCAGGTGATCCGCTGCGATATCTTCGTAGTCTGCGGAGAGTTTGTTACCGGCTGCATGGTCAATCTGTGGAAAGGCTGGAATGTGTGGGATTACAGCCAGATGCCTTTCAATCTCATGGGGCAGATCTGTCTGCCGCTGGCCATGGTGTTTGCAGTGCTCTGCCTCGGTGCGATCCTGCTGGACGATCTGATCCGCTGGCTTGTGTTTGAGGAGGAGAGACCGGAATACCTGCAGTCGCTTCCGGTTTTAAAAAAGATTTAGAAGAGAGGATATCCATGCATGTAGATTTATATACGGACGGCGCCGCCAGAGGGAATCCGGATGGACCCGGCGGATACGGCGCCGTTCTTACTTATCTGGATACAAAAGGCGTTTTACATACGAGAGAGTATTCCGCCGGTTATGTTCGGACTACCAATAACCGGATGGAACTGATGGCGGCCATCGTAGGGCTGGAGGCGCTGACAAAGCCCTGTCAGGTAGATCTGTACAGTGATTCCAAATATTTGACGGACGCGTTTAACAAAGGCTGGATGAACAGCTGGCTGAAGAAAAACTGGAAAGGCAGCAGCGGTCCGGTGAAAAATGTGGATCTTTGGAAACGTCTGCTTGAAGCTATGAAGGGGCATAAGGTTACGTTTATCTGGGTAAAGGGCCATGCGGGCCACGCTTATAACGAACGGTGCGACAAGCTGGCGACCACCGCCGCCGACGGAAAAGACCTGCTGAGAGACGAAGGGCTTGATCTTTCTGCAGTCTGATCCGCTTTTTTCGGCAAAGAAGCTGCCGCAGTTTTTACTTGAAATTGGACAGACCCTGTGCTATCATTTTAACAGTGTGTAAAATTTGCGTTTATTTCTATGGCTGACGGCCCTCGATAAGCCGTTTGCCCTACGGACACGGAAGGAAAGAGGAGTATGGCATTTTTAAGTTCTTTCTTAACCTATCTGCTGGGAGCGATCGTACTTGCGGCAGTTGCGGTAGCAGGCGTTTTTTTAGGGAAATACCTGCGCAAAAGAAAAGATACAAAGGATACAGTCGGGAGGAAAGACAGTGAATAAGAAGTATGGAGTAAATGAACTTCGTAAAATGTTTTTGGATTTTTTTGAGAGCAAGGGACACTTGGCCATGAAAAGCTTTTCCCTTGTACCTCACAATGATAACAGCCTGCTTTTGATCAACAGCGGCATGGCGCCCTTAAAGCCTTATTTTACCGGACAGGAAACACCGCCGAGGAAGCGCGTCACCACCTGTCAGAAATGTATCCGTACAGGGGATATTGAGAATGTGGGAAAGACGGCCCGCCACGGCACATTTTTTGAGATGCTGGGCAATTTCTCTTTTGGAGATTATTTCAAAAAGGAAGCCATCCAGTGGTCTTGGGAATTTCTGACCGAGGTTGTGGGACTTCCGGAAGACCGGCTGTATCCGTCGGTTTATCTGGAAGATGAGGAGGCATACGAGATCTGGAACAAACAGATGGGGATCCCGAAAGAGCGGATCTATAAATTCGGCAAGGAAGATAATTTCTGGGAGCACGGCGCGGGCCCCTGCGGCCCCTGTTCGGAGATCTATTACGACAGAGGCGAGGAGTACGGCTGCGGGAAACCGGACTGTACGGTGGGCTGCGACTGCGACCGTTACATGGAGATCTGGAACAACGTTTTCACCCAGTTTGACGGCGACGGCAAAGGCAATTATCAGGAACTGGAACATAAGAACATTGACACGGGCATGGGACTTGAGCGTCTTGCCGCGGTTGTGCAGGGCGTGGATTCTATTTTTGACGTTGATACGGTGAAGGCCCTGCGGGATCATGTTTGCCAATTGGCGCATACAGATTATGAGACCGATGCCGTCAAGGATATCTCTATCCGTCTGATCACGGATCATATCCGTTCCGCAACATTTATGATCTCCGACGGCATCATGCCTTCCAATGAGGGCAGAGGCTATGTGCTGCGCCGGCTGATCCGCCGGGCGGCAAGACACGGCCGTCTTCTGGGGATTGAAGGGCAGTTCCTTGCAAAACTCAGCGGCACGGTGATCGAAGGCTCGAAATCCGGTTATCCCGAACTGGAAGAAAAGCAGACCATGATCTTCAAGGTGCTGACAGAGGAAGAGAATAAATTTGCCAAGACCATCGATCAGGGACTTGCGATCCTCTCTGAAATGCAGGCGGATATGAAGGCCGCGGGAGCAACGGAGCTTTCCGGAGAAAATACATTTAAATTATACGATACCTTCGGGTTTCCCGTTGATCTCACCAGAGAGATCTTGGAGGAATCCGGATTTACAGTAGACGAGGAAGGTTTCGCCCGCTGTATGGACGAGCAGAGGACGAAGGCAAGGAACGCCCGGAAGGTGACCAATTACATGGGCGCTGACGTGACGGTATATGAATCCATCGATCCTTCTGTTACCTCTGTCTTTACGGGATATGATACGCTGTGCGGTTCTTCAAAGATCACAGCGCTCACAACGGAGACGGAGCTTGTACAGGCTCTTGCCGAGGGGGACACCGGCACCGTGATCGTAGATGAGACACCTTTTTACGCTACCAGCGGCGGTCAGGAGGCAGATACCGGTCTGATCACCGGGGAAGGCGCAGAATTTACCGTTTATGACACCGTCAAGCTTTCCAGAGGAAAGATCGGACATGTAGGCAAGGTGACAAAGGGAATGTTCGCTGTCGGAGATCAGGTACGGCTTTCCGTGGACGAAAAGAAACGGCAGGCCACCGCAAGAAACCACAGCGCCACCCATCTGCTGCACAAGGCTCTCCGCACCGTGCTGGGCACCCATGTGGAGCAGGCAGGTTCCATGGTAAACGCGGAACGGCTGCGCTTTGACTTTACCCACTTTTCCTCCATGTCAAAGGAAGAACTGGCGCGTGTGGAACAGCTTGTAAACGAAAGTATTCAACAGGCGTATCCGGTACACACGGATCTGATGAACATCGAGGACGCCAAAAAAACCGGCGCTATGGCGCTGTTTGGTGAAAAATACGGCGATACCGTCCGCGTTGTCAATATGGGAGATTATTCCATCGAACTTTGCGGCGGTACCCACGTATCCAATACCAGCAATATTTCTGTATTTAAGATTCTTTCTGAATCCGGCATCGCTGCCGGTGTACGCCGTATTGAGGCTGTGACCGCCGCAGGAGTCATGTCTTATTTCGCAGAAATGGAAAGCAGTCTTTTGCAGGCCGCGAAAGCCGCAAAGACTACGCCTGCAGAGCTTACCGCGAAGATCGGGGCTATGGCTGCGGAGATCAAGGCGCTGCAGAGCGAAAACGAATCCTTAAAGAGCAAGGCCGCGAAGGAAGCAATGGGAGACGTGACCGACCAGATCACGGAGGTCAAGGGCTGTAAGCTTCTTGCCACAAAGGTTTCCGGCGTGGATATGAACGGGCTGCGGGATCTTGGCGACCAGATGAAGACAAAGCTGGGAGAGGGCGTCGTCGTTCTGGCGTCCGATTACAACGGCCGGGTGAATCTGATGGCTATGGCTACAGACGGCGCCATAAAAGCAGGCGCCCACGCGGGAAATCTGATCAAGGGCATTGCTTCCTGCATCGGTGGAGGCGGCGCCGCCCGTAACCAAAATATTCATAAAGC
>CANQQN010000038.1 GCA_947625995.1 uncultured Lachnospiraceae bacterium | reverse complement strand
CATGTCAAAGGAGCCGTAGGTTTTGGAGCCATCATCGTTGATCACCTCATTGGTGATGTTTCCGTCCTCCCCGATACACAGGCGGCTGGGATAGCCGTCCCCGTCCATATACTCATAGTAACTGACGTCATCCTCGGAGATCACGAACGCCTTTTTCCCTTCCGGCAGCATGATAGAGCCCTTTTCCCATGTGACGGACCCGTCCTCGTGGGTGACGTATCCGGCCATATCCCGAAGACTTACCAGCACATACCCTTTTTGATACATGGACTGCAAAATGGCGTTAAATTCCTCCACGGTAGTCATCACCTGATTGTAGTCCCCTTCCTTATAATCGCCGTCAAATACCTTGTCACAGTTATTGATCAGTGTATGGAAGAAGATATGGGTCACCTGAGTAATATCGTACTCCACCAGAGAACCCTTCATGGTCTCATATCTGGAAATAAGGTCCGATACTTTGGTGTCATTCTCATAATTTTCAATCGTCTTTAATAACTCTACGGCTTTGTCGTAATCATAACCTGCCGCAATGGTTTCCGCCTGCTTCATCATCTCCGCGCGACGGGCTTCTTTTTGCGCGTTCTCATCAGGCTCTTTTGTTGCCGGTGTATCTTGGTTGCCGGCGATCTGTCCGCTGTCCGGGCTGTGGGTCCTGTCATAGACGATCTTGCCTGCGATCAGACCCAGCACCGCAAAAATGATCACCAGTATGACCGCTCTCTGGCGCTGCAGCCTTTTTCTTTTCTTTTGCTGAAGCAATTGCCTGCGGCGCTGAATCTCTTCGCTGGTTGCTTCTACCACTTTCCCATTGCTTGTCTTTTTTTGTTCCGGCATGATCATTCTCCTTCATAATGGTGTATCTGGCATGCTTTCCTGAACTATCAAAAAGTCTGCGCATCTTTTACTCAATTTTATATATTACCATACTCTATCTATAAATTCCAATTTCCGTCTGCATTTTTAAAAAAATTTGCAAATATCCGGTTTTCGCGCTTTTTCAGATCCGGATCCTCCGACAATAACCCGTCCACAGCTTCCTTTGCCTCATAGAGCACTTTGGAATCGGCCACAATATCGCCCAGACGGAATTCCAGAACGCCGCTCTGTCTGATCCCGAACAGATCGCCCGGCCCTCTCAGCTGCAGGTCCTTTTCCGCGATCTCGAAACCGTCATTGGAATGATTCAGGATTTCCAGACGCTCCCGGGTTTCCTGCTTTTTACTGCCGCTGACAAAGATACAGTAGGATGCGTTTTTGCCCCTGCCTACCCGGCCGCGCAGCTGGTGCAGCTGGGAAAGGCCGAACCGGTCTGCATTTTCGATCATCATTACCGTTGCGTTCGGCACGTCGATCCCCACTTCAATGACAGTGGTAGACACAAGAATATCCAGCCTTCCGGCCGAGAACTCCTCCATGACCTGGTTTTTCAGCGCAGGCTTCATTCTTCCGTGAAGCATCCCGATCCGCACGTCCTTCGGAAATATCTCACAAAGCCGCTTGGTGTAATCTGTCACATTTTCTCCTTCAAGAAGTTCGCTTTCTTCCACCATGGGACAGATGATGTAAGCCTGTCTGCCCGCCCTAATCTCCTTCTGCAAAAACTGATAGGCGGTATCTCGTTTGTCCTGACCGATCACACAGTTTTTAATGGGGATCCTGTTCTTCGGCATCTGACGAATCATGGAAATATCCAGATCGCCGTAGATCAGAAGCGCCAACGTCCGTGGAATGGGGGTTGCGCTCATCACCAGCACATGGGGACGGACGCCCTTTTGAGAAAGCGCTTCCCGCTGCTTTACGCCAAACCGGTGTTGTTCGTCCGTGACCGCGAAAGCAAGATTCTTAAACTCTACCGCTTCCTGTATCACCGCGTGGGTGCCGATCACAATATCCACAAGCCCCAAGGCAATGGATTCCTGCATCCTTCTTTTGTTTGCCGCCGGAAGGGAACCGGTGAGAAGTCCGGCCCGGTAAGGAAGTCCGCAGGCTGCGATCATGGACTGTACCGTATCATAATGCTGCTTTGCAAGCACCTCCGTCGGCGCCATGATCACGCTCTGGTATCCGGAGGATGCTGCCGTAAAGCACCCAAGAAGGGCAAGCACCGTCTTTCCGGAGCCCACATCTCCCTGCAGCATTCTGTGCATGCAACGGCTGCCTTTAAGATCATTACGGATGTCCTGCCACGCTTTTTTTTGATCCTCCGTCAACTCATAAGGCAGGCTTTCTATAAACTTCATGACCTTTTCATCCGGCTCCATGGGAAACACGTTTTCCACATGATCCAATTCCCGCTTATGGGCCTCCATAGCCAAAAGAAAAAAGAAAAATTCCTCAAACACAAGCCGTTTTCTGGCCTGCCGCAATTCCTCCCTGTTTCGGGGGAAATGAATGATATACAGCGCCTCCGGCGCCGGCATCAGTCCATATCTGCCTGTAATGGAAGGAGGAAGCGATTCCGGCAGGCTTTCCAGAGATACAAAAGCCTGTTTGATCGTCTTCGCAATCAGATGATTGGTAACGCCCTTTGTGAGGGCGTACATGGGCTGCAGGGCCTGCATTTTTTCTTCGTAAGCGGCAGGCGTATAGATCTCTGGCTGCACCAGACTCTTACGGCTGCCCTGTACCTGAATCCGTCCGTGAAACAGGTACCGACTGCCTGTGCGGAGGGTATTTGCAAGAAACGGCATATTAAACCAGATTAACTGCAGGGAGCCTGTCTCGTCACTTACTGTAACGGACGTGATCTTCATCCGACCGCCCTGACGGACTGCCGGCCTGCTTCGGATATAACCGGCAACGGTGACAAAGCCTTCCTCCTCCCCGATCATTCCTATGGAAACCGGAGGTTCGTAGCAGATGTAATCCCTTGGATAATAGCCCAGCAGGTCTTCTATGGTACCAATGCCAAGAGATGCAAATTTCTGGACGGTTTTTTCACCGACCCCTTTTAATTGTTGTACAGATGTTTTCAGATTCATTGATCTTTCGCTCCGAAAAACCGCGTTGTTCCCGCCCTTGTTTATCACAAAAAGAACCCCTTCAAAAACAACCTACACTGTATGCCTGTTGTACAGATCATTTTTAAAGGGGTTGGTAATGCCATGCAAGCTTGCCTGCTTGGGGTCTTATTCTGTGGATACGATATAGTAATAGATCGGCTGTCCACCCTGCTGCAGTTCCAGATCGCAGTCGGGGAACGCTTCTTCTATCTTTTTAGCCAGCCGGCCGGCTTCCTCTTCGGAAACTTCTTCACCATAGAAAACGCTGATCAGACCTGTATCCTCATCGACCATCTGGGAAATGGTATCCAATGTGACCTTCTCCACTTCTTTGCCAACAGCGAGGATGCCGTCATCCCCGATCCCCATGATGTCTTCCTTTTTGATATCAAACCCGTCAATTGCGGTATCTCTCACGGCATAGGTCACCTGTCCGGTCTTTACATAGGAGATCTCCTCCGCCATATTTTCTTCATTTTCCTCCGGCGTTGCCTCCGGTGAAAAGGCTACCAGCGCCGCGATCCCCTGAGGCACCGTCTTTGTATCCAGCACGATGATCTGTTTCTCCTCCACAAGATCCCGGGCCTGATTGGCGGCAAGAATGATATTCTTATTGTTCGGCAGGATGAAGATGGTATCCGCATTAACGCTGTCAATGGCGGTAAGCATATCCTCCGTGCTGGGATTCATGGTCTGTCCGCCCTCGATCAGGTGATCCACACCGAGCCCCCGGAAGATCTCATTCAATCCCTCGCCGATGGAAACGGCGATAAACCCGTACTGCTTATGAGGCTGCGCTTCCGCCGGCTTTTCGGCTTTGGGAGCCTCCTCCTGCTGGGACTGCTTAAAGAGCTTCTCCTGATGCTCTTCCCGCATATTGTCGATCTTCATGGATGTCAGGGAGCCGTAAGACAAGCCTTTCTGAATGGCGTTGCCCGGCTGGTTGGTATGCACATGGACCTTCACGATATCATCCATCGCCACGCAAACGATGGAATCGCCGATCGATTCCAGATACGCCTTGAATTTCTGTTCTTCCTTCTCGGAAAATTCCTTTTCCAGCATGATGATAAACTCGGTGCAGTAGCCAAATTTGATATCGGCCTCTGCCTGCGCCGACGGCTTTGCAAAAGACGCCGCCCCGCTTCCGGGCTCTATAGAAAGATCAATCTCCCTGCCAAGGAGGCCGTCCAGCGCACCTTTCATCACCTGCATCAACCCTTGTCCGCCGGAATCCACCACTCCGGCCTCCTTCAGCACGGGAAGCATCTCCGGCGTCCGGCCGAGCACATCATCCCCATGCTTGATAAGCTGTTCCATGAATGTCTGAATATCATCGCAGTCCGCCAGTTCGGCCGCTTTTTCCGCAATCCCTCTGGCCACCGTAAGGATAGTGCCCTCCTTTGGCTTCATAACCGCTTTATAGGCTGTTTCCACGGCCTTTCCCGCCGCGGTCGCAAGCACGCCGCAGGTCAGTTCTTCGCAGCCTGCGATCACCTTTGTAAATCCTCTGAAAAGCTGCGACAGGATCACACCGGAGTTTCCTCTCGCTCCTCTCAGAGAGCCTGAAGAAATCGCTTTTGCCAGTGCGGAGAGCGTCACCTTGTCCAGTGCGGAAACCTCCCTTGCGGCTGACATAATCGTAAGAGTCATATTCGTACCGGTATCACCGTCCGGTACCGGAAACACATTCAGATCATTGATCCATTCTTTTTTTGCATCAAGATTTGCAGCGCCTGCCAGAAACATTTTTGCCAGTGTTTCTGCATTGATCGTCGTTATAGCCACAACTGTATCCTCCTTGTTAATCGATGACGCGAACGCCCTCTACATAAATATTGATCTGCCCGATCTCCATACCGGTGAACGCTTTCATTTTATACTGCACATTGTTGATCAGATTGTCCATGACAGTAGGAATGTTGACACCGTAGGAAACGATCACATGAAAATCGAGGAACAGCTGATTATCCTTTACCTCCACGTTAATGCCCTTTGTCCAGGCATCCCTGCGCAGCAGCTTGACAACGCCGTCGGCTACATTGACCCATGCCATACCGACGATACCAAAGCATTCCACCGCAACGCTTCCGGCATAAGTAGCAATTACCTTTTGGTCAATATAGATCTGACCCAGGTCAGTACTAAAATTTCCTTTCATACGTTTCCCTCCATAGGTATACGATTTTTCTAATCAGAGACATTATAACCTTTTTCTGTAAAAAATGAAAGACTTTTTATCATTTCCCATAATTTTTATTAATTTTTTATATTTTGCTTGCATTCATGTGTCATATCTGCTAAAATACAAGCGTTGTGAGTTTTCACTCAATTTACGTTCAGGAGGTGCAACCATGGCTAAGTGTTCTATTTGTAACAAAGGCGCTCATTTCGGTATTGCCGTGAGCCATTCACATAGACGTTCCAACAAGATGTGGAAATCCAACGTGAAATCTGTCCGCGTGAAGGTAAACGGTGCTGCTAAGAAGATGTATGTATGTACTGCTTGTTTACGTTCCGGTAAGGTTGAGCGCGCATAATGATGATCAAGACAAAATAAGAGGATGTTTCTTTTCGGAAGCATCCTCTTTTTGTATGCATTCTTACTCCTTTTGACCAAGCAGATAATCCACAAACTGTTGCGCCGTCCTGCCGGACAGTCCGCCGTGAGAAAGCTCCCACTTGTTTGCTTCCAGAAACAGTTCCTCCTCAGACAGTCCGATATCGCTCCTTTCCGCCAGCACTTTTACGATATTCTGAAACTCTTTCTTGCTGGGAGAAGAAAAAAATATGGTAACGCCGAACCTTGCCGCAAGGGACAGCTTCTCCTGTACGGTATCGGAGGCATGCAGCGCGTCCCGCCTGCCCTCCTTGTCGGAAAACCGCTCGCTCACCAGATGCCGGCGGTTGGAGGTGGCGTAGATGAGCACATTGTCCGGCTTCTTCTCCAGACCGCCCTCGATGACCGCCTTCAGATATTTATATTCGATCTCAAATTCTTCAAAAGAAAGATCATCCATGTAGATAATGAATCTGTAATTGCGGTTCTTCACCTGCGCGATGATCTTCGGAAGATCCTGAAACTGGTGCTTGTACACCTCGATCATCCGCAGGCCCCTGTCGTAATATTCGTTGAGCAGGGCTTTCACGCTGCTGGATTTGCCGGTGCCTGCGTCCCCGAACAGCAGGCAGTTGTTGGCCTTCTTTCCGGACACAAACGCGTCTGTGTTGTCCTTTAGCTTCTTTTTCTGGATCTCATAACCCACCAGATCGCTGAAATGGATATGGCTTACATTGGTGATCGGAACAATGTTCACCTCTCCTTCAGTGTTTGTAACGCCAAAGGCCTTGTGGAGGCCAAATTTTCCCACGCCGAAATCTTTATAGAATCTTACCACTGCCCTGTGGAATTCCGCCACATTTTTCGTCTGCGCCAGATGCACGGAAAGCTCGTCGATCCGGTCGCGAATCCTCTTGTTGAACAGCTTCCGGTCCGACTTTACGTTTTTAAAATCCAGCAGCATGGCAATACAGTCGGTGCCAAGGGTCTTTTCTATCTGCATCAGGTCAAAATCAAACAGCTCCTTGAAAATGGCAAAATCGTGATCCGCCATCTCATTGATGCTGCCCTCAGTCTCTCCCGTGATCTCACAGGCGGTGCTGAAAGCGTTCTCATGATTTGCCAACAGATAGGTGAGAAAGCTGTGCCAGCCGTTGCCCTCGAAGCCGTGTCCCGCGTTCAGTTCCACAAGCCGGTTGGCGCACATATAGAGCAACGCCGTCATCTGTTCCCTGTCCTGCGACTCGTCGTCATAATGATTGATGAGAAAACACATGTCGTCAAAAAGCGCCTGATTCTGAAATCCCCGGTAGATCATCAGCCTGTTTACCTGTATCATGAACTTCATCTCCTAATAATTTCCTAAAATCCGCAGATTGATCGCTTCCGCGTCAATGCCGCGGATGGCGTTTTTCACACCGTCGTCATTTAAGTTGCCGTCAAAGTCCACAAAGAACCGGTATTCCCAGTTCTTGTCCTCGATGGGGCGGGACTCGATCTTTGTCATATTAAGACCATTGTATATAAAATGGGACAGGATATTGTAAAGGCTTCCGCTCTCATGAGGCACTTCAAAGCAAATGCTCACCTTTTTCGCGTCCTTCGCAAACATCTTCTGGTTGGTAACAATGATAAACCGGGTGAAATTGCTGTTTTTTACCACAGGGCAAAGCATCTTCAGGCCGTAAACCTCCGCGGCCTGCGTCCCCGCAATGGCTGCCTGTGTCGGATCGTTGTCCTCCAGCACCTTCTTGGCGGCCGCCGCCGTATTGTCAAGGGCGATCTGCTCCCATTCCGGATGGGTCTCCAGAAATCTTGTGGACTGCAAAAGTCCCTGCGGGTGGGAGTATACCGTTTTGATCTGGGCAATGCTGCTGTCCTTCGTCCCCAGAAGATAATGATTCACGGAGATGACCTGCTCTCCCACAATATAATTCTCAAACTCCGCCAACAGATCATAGATATCGGAAACAATACCGGCCGTACTGTTCTCAATGGGCAGCACCGCGAAATCGGCGGTTCCCTCATGAATGGCGATCATGGCGTCCTCCCAGGTCTCCACATGGAAGGAACGTACTTCCTCCCCAAAATAGCGCTTCATGGCTTTTTCACTGTAGGCGCCTTCCACGCCTTGGAACACCACCCGCACCTTTTCTCTGTCAATGCTGTTCACGCTTACAAAAGGAAGCCTGCCGGTAACGCCCTCCTTCGCCAGCAAATGATATTGCAGCTTCCGGCTCATGGCCATGATCTGCCGGAACAGATCCTCCACGCCGTGTCTGTTGAAATCATTGGAGGCCTTTGCCTTTAAAACCTCAAGCTTTTCCTCCTCGCGCCGCTTGTCCATGACCCGTTTCCCGTTTTTGATCTTATATCTGGCCACGTCGCTGCAAAGCTCCATACGCTCCTCGAACAGCTTCAGTATCTGGTCGTCTACAGCGTCTATCTCCTGCCTGATGGTATCTAAATCTTTCATAAATCAACTACTCCTGTGCCTTTTCTCTTTGTTTTAATTCTTCGTAAAGCTCTTTCATGGTCTTGTGGAAAAGGGGATGCCTCCTCCATGGCGCGATCTGCGTCATAGGCGCAAGGACAAACTCCCGGTTGTGCATATCCACGTGCGGGATCATCAGTTCCTTGGTATCCACCACAAGATCGTCATAGAGCAGGATATCCAGATCCAGCGTGCGGGGTCCCCAGTGAATCTTCCGTTCCCTGCCCGCCGCATTTTCAATGTCATGGAGCACCGCCAGAAGCCGTTTCGGCGTATAGACCGTGCGAAGCTCCATACAGCCGTTCAGAAAATTTTCCTGTTCCACGATCCCGTAGGGCTCCGTTTCCATCCAGTCCGTTACCTGCATCACCTGACAGCACCGGTCGCTCTCCAATGTAGCCACCGCGTCTTCCAGATACATATTCCGGTCTCCCATATTGGACCCAAGGGCAATGTAGGCCGTGTGCCAACCCCTGTGGATCTTCACGGATACATAGTCCAGAGGAAGTCCGATGGGCGCCCATGGCTTTTTGATCTCAAGAGTCACCGCCTCCAGCCGTTCTGTCTCGATGAGCAAATGTCTGGCAAGCTGTTCCGCAGCCGCTTCGATCAGTTGAAAAGTGTGGTTCTGCATAAATTCCTTGATGACATGGCAGACCTGCCCGTAATGTATAGTGCCAAGCAGATTGTCCTCCTCCCCGGCCCTTTCCATGTTGGTGTACAGTACAGCCGATACAAGGAACTTCTGCCCCAGCACGTTTTCTTCCTCAAAAACGCCGTGATTACAGAACACTTCCAGATCCCGGATGATGATCTCGTCACTATTTTTCTTCATATGCCCATCTCCATTCTCTCATAATGTGGCCTGCAGGAAAAATGACCTATCTCCCATAAAGGATGGCCTCGGTCATGGCTATGGCCCGTTTATTTGCCTGTATATCATGAACCCGTACAAAGGAACAGCCCTTCATCACGCCGTAAACCGTCGTTGCCAGCGTTCCTTCCAGACGTTTCTCTACGGGAACACGCAGTGTCAGTCCAATCATGGACTTCCGGGACGCTCCCAGCAGCATCGGATAACCAAGATCTGCGATCCGGTCGATCTCTCTTAAGACCTGTAGATTCATCTCATAGGTTTTTCCAAAACCAATGCCCGGATCCAGAACAATGCGGTCCTTCGTCACGCCTGCCTGCTCTGCGATCCGCAAAGATTCCTCAAGATCACTGACCACTTCCTTCAGAAAATCCGTATATTCCGGCTCCTTTCTGTTATGGGTCAGGCAGCAGCAGATCTTATGCTCCGCGGCAAGAGGAGCCATCGCGCTATCATATCGGAAGCCCCATATATCATTGATCATATGGGCGCCGGCCTCTATGGCCGCACCGGCCACCGGACTTTTGTAAGTATCTATGGAGATCACCGGATCAAACTCTCTGCGGATGCGTTCGATCACCGGCGCCGTCCGTCCGATCTCTTCCTCGCAGCTGATCTGTACATGTCCCGGGCGAGTAGATTCTCCACCCACGTCTATGATATCTGCCCCTTCGGAGAGCATCTGCTCCGTACGCCGCAGGACGGCGTCCATATCGCTGTAACTTGCGCCGTCAGAAAAAGAATCCGGCGTCACATTCAAGATTCCCATCACATATGTATGATGATGCAAGTCAAATTCCCTGTTTCCGATCCTCATGTTTTCCTCACTTTGGCGACTATCCGCCGATCAGGCTGTTTTTCTTCTCCTCAGGCCAATTACAGAGATTTCTGGCGGGACAGCAGAAACAGGCTCTGGACTGCTTGTCCGCCTGATAAAAGATCTGCTGTAATTCATCTTCGTTCCCTTGAAGCTTCCGATGAGAACGGATAAGCCCGCAGACATAGGATATCTCCTCCTTAGAAAATCCTTCTTCCCGCAGGATCTGCTCCGCGTATTCCGCAGAAGCCTCCTCATGAGGAATCTGCTCTCTGTATTGCCTTCCCTTTCCGATGTCATGGAGGAACGCCGCAATGTAGAGCAGTTCCTTCTCCACAGGGATCTTCCTCTCCATACACCGAATCCATGCAAGCCTTGCCACCGCAAGGAAATGGGTTTCCTCATGCCTGCAAGATATCCGACCCGCCTCCAGCTCTTTCAGTTCGCCCAAAAGCAACTGATAAACAGGGTTGTGGTAAACACGATTCAGCCTTTCCATTGATTCCTCCAAATCTATCCCACAGAATCCTTACTTCCCGATGAGACGGAAAAAGTCGGCGCACAATTCCGGCGTGTCTGCAAAAATACCCCTCTTTGCATAAGTGACTGTCTGTGTGCCCGGTTTTTTCACGCCGCGCATGGACATACACATATGCTCTGCCTCCAGAACTACCGCCACACCCTTTGGCTGCAGGTGCTTCATCACCGCGTCCGCAATCTGGGCAGTCAGTTGTTCCTGAAGCTGGGGACGCCTTGCATATACCTCCACGGTCCTTGCAAGCTTGCTCAGTCCCACGACAGAATCACCGGGGATATAGGCTATATGCGCTTTTCCAAAAAACGGCAGCAGATGGTGCTCGCAGACCGAGTGGAATGGAATGTCCTTCTCAATGACCATCTCACTGCCGGAAGCCGGCACATGAAACTTTTTTAAGAGATGAAGCTCTGCATGCTCGTCTATGCCGGCAAAGATCTCCCGGCACATTCTGGCAACGCGCTCGGGCGTTTCCACCAGTCCCTCTCTCTTCGTATCTTCTCCGATTCCTTCCAAAAACATCGTAACCGCTTTTTTAATCTTTTCTTTATCTATCATAAAATCTCCATTCCGGAGCGTTTGCACGACGGGGCGATAAGAACTGCAAATGCAGTTTCTCATTTGCCATCAATGGGATTTGGAACGCTCCATAAGAACCTTCGGTTCTTTACTCAGTGTAAAAAATCAGCACATCAGCATGATTTTTACATTATCTTTCCTGCGTATTGATCATATGCTTCTTTCACCTGATGAAGATAAGACAGGGAACCAAATGAAAGCACAACGCCTTCCTTTCCCGCCTCTTTTATTGCCAGCTTAAGGGCTTCCTCTACGCTACCACATGCAGTCACGCAGGGGCAGTACCTGCGGGCAATGTCTTTTAACGTCTCCGCGGGCATTCCTCTCGGTCCCTTTGGCGTCACCGTATACAGTGATCTCATATACGGCGACATGATGCTAACCATTTCTTCGGCAGCCTTATCCTGAAAGATGCCTGCGATCATGATCGCTTTCCGATTTCCATACTGTGCTTTGAACGCTTCACAGAGACGGCAAACGCCGTCGGGATTGTGCGCACCATCTATCCACACGTCCGGATCTGTGCCCAGCTTCTGAAAACGCCCCGGCCATCTGGCGCCGGCAAGTCCCTTTTCAATTGCGGCATCAGAGATCCTATATCCCATCTTTCTGAGACAACAGGCAGCCTCTAAGGCAAGGGCACCGTTTTCACGCTGAAAAGGCCCTGAAAGACCAAGCTCCATGTTTTCTGTCTTTTTCGGATCACTGACAAGCAGATTAACGTCCATTTCCCGACATCTTTCCGAAAGAACGCCAAAAACCTCCGGTCGTTGGGGTGCCGTTACCGCCATACCGCCTCTTTTGATGATCCCTGCTTTCTGGACTGCGATCTCCCTGAGGGATTCGCCCAGAAAGGACATGTGATCCATGGAAATGGAAGTAAGGACCGCAAGCAGATTCTCCTCCGTAACATTGGTGGCGTCCAATGCGCCACCCATACCGGCTTCCACCACAGCCAAAACCTGATCTTCCGAAACCGCCGCGGCTTTTCGCGAAAAAAACAGATAAGCCACCGCTGTCTCCACTTCAAATACAGTGGGATGGGGCAGCCCTTCTTCCGCCATGGATTGTGCCGCGTTAGAGACAGGCTCCATGCAGGAGGCAAATTCCTCCTCTGTGATCATCTCTCCGTCAAAGGAAATGGTCTCTCTCTCACAGAACACCGCCGGGGAGCAAAAACGCCCCGCCCTGATGCCTGCAGCCTTCAGTATGGCAGCAAGAAACGCTCCCGTAGAACCTTTGCCATTTGTCCCCGCGATCTGAACCAGCCGGCATGCATTCTGCGGGTTGTTCAGCCGCCGCATGTACCTCACCATAAAGCTCGATCCATTTCTTTAGCTCCT
>CANQQN010000037.1 GCA_947625995.1 uncultured Lachnospiraceae bacterium | reverse complement strand
ATGCCGGCCGCCTCTTTTACAAGGGCCGATCCGTCAATTCCTATCCGCATAACAATCTCCATTCCTCAAAAATATGGTAACTCCTGTTTATCCTACCATTATCTTTCGGCAAATGCAAACAAAAATATGCGGTTTTTCAGGAATGCCCTTGAAATCTACCCCTTTTGCGGAAATTGTGCTATAATAAACCCAAAAACCGATATCCGACAGCCGTAGGGGACATGGACACAAGTCGCCCCACGCAGAGCCGGAAACAGGGTTTAACAGGAAGATCCGGAGGAATCAATATGTACAGACAACGATACAGACAATGGCTTGAGGATCCTTACTTTGATGAAGAAACAAAAGCCGAGCTTCGCGCCATAGAACAAGATGAAGAAGATCTCAAAGACCGGTTTTATAAGGAGCTTTCTTTCGGCACCGGGGGCCTGCGGGGTATCTTAGGCGCCGGCACCAACCGGCTGAATCTTTATACTGTGCGAAAGGCCACTCAGGGTCTGGCAGACTACATTCTGGAGACCGGCGGCAGCGAAATGGGCGTGGCGATTGCCTTTGATTCCCGCCGTATGTCCCCGGAATTTGCCCTTGAGACTGCCCTCTGCCTCTGCGCAAACGGCATACGGGCTTATCTTTTTGAATCCCTGCGGCCAACCCCAGAGCTTTCTTTCGCCGTAAGGAAACTGGGCTGCATTGCAGGCGTAGTGATCACCGCAAGCCACAATCCTCCGCAGTATAACGGATATAAGGTCTATTATGAGGACGGCGGACAGATCACCCCGCCGAGAGACAAGGAGATCATCGAGCGGGTCAACGCCGTTACAGGCTTCGATCAGGTAAAAACCATGCGCCGGGAAGATGCCGAAAAGTCCGGCCTGCTGCGGATCATCGGCAGGGAGATCGACGACGCCTACATCGCGCAGCTAAAAGCACAGCTTCTGCACCCGGAGGCTATCCGGGAATACGGCAGCCAGTTAAAGATCGTCTATACGCCTCTCCACGGCACGGGACTTGTGCCTGCCACCCGGATCTTAAAAGAGATCGGCTTCGGGCAGGTGCTGGTCGTACCCGAACAGGCTGAGCCGGACGGAGACTTTCCCACCGTCAGTTACCCGAACCCGGAGGACAAGCATGCTTTTTCTCTGGCGCTGGCGCTGGCCGAGAATGAGCAGGCGGATCTGGTGCTGGCCACGGACCCCGACGCGGACCGTCTTGGCGTCTATGTAAGGGACCGGCAGGGTATTTATCACGAGCTTACCGGCAATATGTCCGGCATGCTGCTCTGCGAGTACCAGCTTCATGAACGCCAAGCCCGCGGCACGCTGCCTGAAGACGGCGCCATCGTAAAAACCATTGTCACCGGAAATATGGCGAAGGCCGCGGCCAAAAAATACCATATGGCGCTGATCGAAACCCTCACCGGCTTCAAATATATTGGGGAACAGATCAAATATTTCCGGCAGGACCACAGTCACACCTATGTATTCGGTTTTGAAGAAAGCTATGGCTGCCTGATCGGAACCTATGCCCGGGACAAGGACGCCATCGTAGCGGTGATGGCGCTCTGCGAGGCCGCCGCATTTTATGCTTCCAAGGGAATGACGCTGTGGGATCAGATGCTTCATCTGTATGACACTTACGGGTATTATAAAGAAGACTTGGTTTCCCTTACCCTTACGGGCGCGGACGGCGCCGAGAAGATCGCGTCCATGATGGAATCCGTCCGCCGGGAACCGCCGAGAGAGATCGGCGGATTTGCGGTTACTGAAATACGAGATTATCTTTTACCGGAAAAAACCGGTCTTCCGGCCTCCAACGTACTGTATTTTTCTCTGGAGGAGGACGGCTGGTGCTGCGTGCGTCCATCCGGAACAGAACCGAAGATCAAATTTTATCTGGGCGTAAAAGGAAAAAGCCTTGCCGACGCCGAAGCCCGACTGGAAAAGATCAAGGCCGCGCCCATGTTCCATATGCAGTGACAGGCATTCTCTTTGGCTCCTATATTGTGATCCTGCGCATGGTCCGCCGCACCCCGGCAATCTCCACGCCCAACTGATAGGTTCCGGCCTTCAGCGCCTTTTTCGGCACCCGGCAGAGAAATTCCGAAAAATTCAAGTTCTTGCCGGTGGCCTGCTCCACAGTGAGGGTGGGAGAATATACTTTTTCGGCGGCAAAGGCAAGCAGCCTGCCCTCTTCATCCGCCAGCAGCACCTTCACAGGCTCGCTGCCGCGGCCCCTCCGGTAGGCCCAGCCCTCGATCACAAGCTCCTCTGTCAACGTGACACGCAGGATCCTGCAGAGAATCTTTTCCTCTCTGCCGTCTGCGCCCACTTCCGGCAGCGGGGCGTCGCTATCTACCTTTACTTTCTTTGAGAGCCGCCATGTTTCCGGATAATCCAGCGTATGGTCCAGCCGCGTCTGGGTCAGATGCCTGCTGTAAAAAGGATCCACACCGATATGGTCCGGATGAAGGTCAAACAAGATTTCCCGTTCCTTCAGGCCCCGGAGAAACTTCTGCTCATCCAGCACATCCTGTCCTCTGGAAAGAGACTCATGGTGATAAAACACCACATCGCTCCGCACCACATTGTAATATCCGGCTTCCAGAAGCCTGATGCAGAGCTCCACGTCGTTGAAGGTGACCGCAAGGCGTTCCTCAAAGCCGCCTGCATGGCGGAATTTCTCCGCGTCCAGCAAAAGGCAGGCTCCTGTGACCACCGCATAATTCTGGGTGGTATGATTCCTTTTAAACGGGAGCAGTTCCCCGTCCGACGCCTGCCAGAGCAGATGGGCGGCGCCGCTCGTATAGTTGACAACGCCAAGGTGCTGGATTTTATCGGAATTCGGATACAGCAGCTTTGCGCCTACGGCGCCCACATGAGAAAGAGACGCCTGCCCTACAAGCCGCCACAGCCAATCCGGCTGATCTTTTTGGGCGGCCCCGTGGTCCGTGGCGAGCGATCCCGCGTCCGGGCCGCAGTCTACGGCAAGCTCCATGTCATCGTTCAAAAACAGCAGAAACGCGCCCTTTGCCGCTTCCGCTCCGATATTGCACATCTTTGAAAAATTAAATTCCATGGGCTCATAGAGATACCGGCAGGAAAATCTCGTCTGCCCGCAAAGCCTTTCATACTCCCGTTTATTATGGTCATTGCTTCCGTTGTCCACCACGATCCACTCCACGGCAGGATATGCGGTTCCCGCTTCCACGGAGCGAATACAGGTCTCAAGGAGAGACACATGATCCTTTGAGGGCACAATGATACTTACAAGGGCTTTCTTTGCAGGTTCATAGACCACGTCCGCGCAGCCTGCCGCCTGATCCCAACGCACGCCGCCGGGAATGCCCCGCTCCCCCAGTAGCTGTCTTTTCAGATCCACCAGAAGCTCTCGTGAAAGCTCCTGTTTTCTGTGCCTGTGATACAGCACCTCGTCCAGATGACCGATCTGCTCCGGGCGCAGCAGAAAGGCCGCCCGCAGTCCCAGTTCATACAAAAAGCTTTCCCGGTATCCGGACCGGATCTGCTTCTTTGCCTCACAGGCCAGCTTTTTTTCCAGTATCATCAACCCGCCCACATAGTCATAAGACATATAGGTATCCGGGGAGCAATCCGGCTTGAACACCGGCTCTGTCCGCCTGCCGCCTGCAAGGGCGTCCTCATCCGTATACAAAAAGCGGCACCGGGGATGGGCCGCAAGATATGCGCCCGCCTGCTGCCGCCAGTCTTCTGCAAGATCGTCTCCCGGCTCCAGAAAGGCAACAAAAGGCGTCTTTGCCTCCTCCAGTTCCGAGAAAATGTCCGGTCCCGGCTCCAGCAGGGTAAACAGTCCCGTATACTCTCCGGCCGGCGCAAGAGCCTTTCTCCTCAGCCGTTCATTTTTGATATATTTTGCATACTTCCGCTGTTCGGACTCTTTATTTTTCAGTTTTTGCCTGACAATATACCACAGGGAAGCCGCACCCTGCGTCTTCATGATCCTGTATGCCTTTTCAAACAGCCCCATATGCGCCTCCACATTATTTCTTCAATGCGCGCTTGACCTTTCCAAGGACACGCTTTGCCGGCTTCACGGTCTTTGCCACGGCATCTACCACCTTGTAGGTCTTTGACGACTGGAATTCCGCAATCTGGGCGCGCATACCTTCGATATTGCGTTCCATATAAGCCCGCGCCGCAAGTATCTCCTGATTTGCCTTCTGCAGGTCCGTGCAGTCCTTTAACAGCCGTTCTGTCTCGGTTTCGTAGAATGTTTTCCCCATGGATGCCTTTGAAAATCCCCGGAAGATCTCCGCCGGGTCGAACTCACCGTGAACAGGCCGGATTACCGCCGTCTTTCCATAAAGCGCCCTGTAATCCGCCAGCATCTCCTCCACGCTCCGTATGGAAAGAGCTTCCGTTTTCTCTTTTAATTTTTTGTAGGCAGACGGGTCCTGTGCCAGCGCCTCTATCTTTTCCAGAATCTCCCCGGCCTTTGCCTCCAGAGGCACCACTATACCCGCGCCGGTTTCCTTCACCCGCTGTCCCACTGCGCCGATATCCGTGGCCACCACGGGAATCCTGCTGATCCACGCCTCGGACAGGGTATAGCAGAAGGTTTCCGCCCAGATGGGAAGTATGCAGATCAGGTCGATCTTGTAATCCCGCAGCAGATGATAAATGCTGTCCCGCTCATAGGTGCCGATCTTCGTTAAATTAGACTGGGTAAGCTGTACCAGCCGTTCATCTCCGATGGTTCCGAAAATGTACCACTGGATATCGGGACCGCTCTTGGTAATCAGCTGATAAGCCATCTCGCTGCCCTTCGCCGGCACCAGACCGCCCAGAAACGCCACCCGCATCCTGCCGTCCTTGTTGTCGCTGACAGGATTGTCCACTTCCAGCACCTCGCCGTTGCAATAGACGACGCCGTTCTCTTCCAGAAGGATCCGGATCTTCAGGCTGCCCACCGCAAACTGCTGCTTGTGCACGGAAACAGAAAAGCCCGACATCAGATTAAAATGACTGCCGGTAAGCTGCTGCACATCCTCCCGCTCCTGCTTGGTTGCCGCAAAATATTTCACCGTGCCCTTGCTGTCCGTCAGTTCCACGATCACCTTCACATGATCATTGTCCGCCCCGGCCAGAAAAGCCCAGCCTAAGATCATGCCGGAGGACATGGGATGATCAAAAGCGTAGTCGATACTCTGGCACACGTCTCTGCTGGTTACGATCTCCCCGATCTGGATCTGGTCTTCCTCACAGTCGATCAAATCGGAACCGTGGGGGATCACCTGCATCTTATCCTCCAACCCCGGAAATACGGACAAAAATACTTCCTTCGCGCTTTCCGAAGGGATCACGATCTTTGTACAGAGGGAAAGAGCCTTTTCATTCTCCGCCCGCCATTTTTTCATAAAATCCACCTGTGTGGCGATCCCGGCCTGCGCTTTCAGACATTCGCGGCAGTTCTCGCCGCTGCCGCATTCCCCGTGGAACCGGTTGTCCTTATCCAGCAGCTTGATGGTGGGGCAGATATAGTAATAATCGTGAATGGTAGCGATCACGGGAATCTTCATCTCATGGGCGCAGGCATACATATCCAGCGACAATCCGCTTGTCTGGTGAATGTGGACCAGATCGATCTGAAAGGCGCTTAAGATCTGCCGGAAGATATTTGCCAGCGTCCGGTTGGTATACATGGGAAACAGCGACGGCTGCCCGATAAAGTATTTGAAGGACAACGTTTTCTCTTCACAGTAGATGGTGAGGCGCAGATACTCCCTGTCTCTCGCCACTACAAATATGTTATAATCCTCCTTCAGGCCCAGCGCCAGATCCCGCACATGGAACTGGGTCCCGCCGGCATTGTCGTAGGCGTCGTCCCGAAAGTCCGAATGGATCAGATACAAAATATTTTTCTTTCCGTTTTTGAGACCCGTATAGATCTCAATGTTGTCCCGGATGTACTGATCCGGATTGTTCATGCAGTAAAGGTGATTGTGCTCCATCTGCTTCGGATAGCGCTCCCGCAAAATGGCGTCGTGCGCGTCAATGAGCCGCTGCTTTTCCTCTGTCAGGAAAGACACGGTACCCTTGTGATAAATAAAGGTATCGTCGCACATCACATGCTTGTAGCCGTACTGCTCCGCCCGGTTGCAGAAATCGTTCTCCTCTCCGTAGCCCCGCTCAAACGTGGCGCCGTCGAACAAGCCCACAAGGTCGATGACCTCCCGCTTGATATACATGCAGAAGCCTACCGCCACGGTAATGCGCGGATACACCTTCATGCTGCACCGTTGGATGATCTCCGCGTATTCATCTATGGTCACGTTTTCCGGCACCTTGTTGTCCTGACACATGATGGGAACAGAGCAGAGGGTGGCGCTGTTGGATAAGGGCGTCACCGTCCCCGTCTCCAGATCGTGGTAGGCGCACGCCTGTAATTTCTCTATCCAGTTTTTTGTGACAATGGTATCGGAGTTCAGAAGGATCACATCGGTATCCGTAGCCGTCATGCCCTTGTTGACGCTGGCGGAAAAGCCTTCGTTCACCGGTGAGTCGATGAGCTTTACATGATCCCCCACATACCCTTTCAACAGCGGCAGGATCCGCTCATCGGGGCTCTTGTCGTTCACAAGGAGCACCTGATGCCTTGTCAGGTCCGTGTGCTTCAAAATACTGTCCATACACAGCCGTACATCTTCATAACCGTTATAAACCGGGATAATGACTGTAACCTGTTTCAACGTTTCTCCCATCTTCGTTAATTCCCTTTCAGCTTATTCAGAAGCTTCCAGCTTCTGGAAGCGTGGATTTCTTCGATTTCTTTTACAGCCTGCTTATATTCTGTCTCCAGCTTCTGGAAATCGTCGATCAACCGGCTGTACTGCGCATCCACGTTCTGTTTTTCCGACAGCAGCTGATCAAAAGCCGCCGCTTTTTCCTGCAGTTCTTCCCTTAACCGGTCGATCTCCTTCTGCTGCATCACCATGGATTCCTGCGAATCACTGCCCTGCCACTGCCAGAGAGGCATCTTCTTCGCAAGATAGGCAGCCAACTGCGGATCTGTAAATCTGTGGATCTTTCCCTTTATGACAACCGTTTCCGGAATTTCCTCCTCCTGAGAGAGATAAACCGGATCCAGATTCAAAAAAATCTTCCATTCTTCGTAATCGTCCACATGGTTATAGGCGGTCAGCCTGACCGTTGACTCCTGAATATGGCAGGCGCAGAGCGCGCCCTCCAGCGGGTCGAACCGCAGCCGGACGATCTTTTTTCCTTCCTTTGAAAGCGCTTGCTGCAGCGCTCCCAATGAAAAGGAGACTGAAAAATGTTCTCCGTCCATGGCTATCTCCCGGTACAGCTTTTGCTCCTCGCTGTAACCGTCGCCAAGATCATAATACAGACTGCAGAAAAGCATGGACTCCCTTCGGTTTTTCTGAACCATATCGTCAACGGACAACATTTTCATAGGCCGCACATATTGCTCGATCTTCCCGCTGCCCACATATTCCTTGGCAAAATAAGTGGCCCACTGCCAAAACACCTGACTCATCTTATCGTCAATGTCAAATTCCAGCATCATACGCCTGCGGTCTATCAGGTGGGACAGGCTCCGATGCTTTGTATACAGTTCGTTCACCGAGCGCCAAATGATAAAGGGCAAGGGAACCGGCATGTCAAACACCCACTCGCAGTCGATGATCCGGTACTCTTCCCCCTGCCGGAAGATATTGTCGCAGATCAGATCAATATTGGCGGGCTGCACGCAGGGAAGATCCATGGCAAGCTTTGCCGGACCGAAAATTTTCTCGAAAGCCTCCGTCTGATACCGGCCGGACACCTTCGCCCCGCTGCCATATTCCCGGAACACTTTTCGTAATGTGCGCAAGATCTCATCCACATCTTCTGCCGCGATCATCTCTTTGATCTCGCTGTCCAGACTGGCAGACCGCAGGAAGGGATAATAAATGCTGCCGTTTTCCGAAAGGATACCCCCAAGGTTCACAAACCGGGGATCCGGCGTCAGTTCCATGCCCTCCGTCAACGTCTTGATGTGTGCGCCTGCCGCTTCCGTAAGCGGCCTTTTCACAACAATCTTCTCCCCCATATGCCGCTCAATGGAGGTGGCGATACGGAATTGCTCCTCCCTGTCATTGCTCAGCTTCACATAGAGGATCTCTCTGCTGCCTGCGTCCGCTGCTTCCACCGAAGCTCCCTTTTCTGAAGGAGCCGCTTCCACCGCGTCCACCAAAAAAGAATTGGCAAAGCTGGCGGTAACACCGTCCTTTGTAAGCGCGTTCCAGACGCCCTGCTCTTCAAATATGCGGTAGCGCTTCTCATCCAGATTGACAAAAGGCTTGCCATACTGATAGCGCAGGATCGTCTGATCCGTAAAGATCTCCGTAGGAAATTTGTAATCGGGATACGGATAATAAAAGGTCTGTCCCTTCAGCCCGCACACATCCAGCAGTCCGGAAAGCTCCGCCTTAGAAAAGGTACGCACCGTACGGTTGTCCCTATAGCCGTCGATCCCCTCGTAATAATGGCCGGTATGGTCTTCCGGCGCCCCATTGAAATATTTCAGGCCAAGGCGGTTTTCGATGGCGATCAGCAAATGCCCGTCCTGCTTCAAATATCCTTTTATACCCTTCAGAAAAGATTCATAAGGTTTTTCTCCCTCGGTAAAGCTCATGGCGTACTCCAAAACGCCGTTCAACACCACATAGTCAAATGTGTTGTCAAAGGACATCTCGTTTAAGTTGCCTACCATGATCTCCAGATTGTCAAGGCTTTTGTACCGCTCATAATTGATAGAGGCCCGGCGCTTTGACAATTCCACCGATACGACGCGGGCCGCCTTTCTGCAGAGCAGGCCTGTGATGGCGCCGCAGCCGGAGCCGATCTCCAGCACCGATGCGCCGGAACGAAAAGGGTACCAGTTCAGGATATTTTCCCGCAGAGGGGACAGATGATACAGCGCCGGATACCGGTCTTCCCGGTCTTCCAGCTGTTCCCATGTCAGTTCTCCCTTCACATAGGCCAGCAGCGCATCCTCAATCTCCCCGTCGGAATAGCTGTCCACGTTCTGATAAAAATCTAAATTCAATACTGCCATGCATACTCCTTTTCCTGCCGTCCGCCCGACAGAAGCCCGTCTCCGTCACCGAACCTTTACTTTAGAATTCAAGTCGCACAGGCCCACCGTGTTTTTCTCGGAAAACACATGCATATCACACACATCGTACAGCCTGTGATACACCTTGAAATCGTTGCCCTGAAATCCTGTGACGCCAAGGGACAGCAGATACTCTCCACCCTGCAGGCTCATCACCTGAGAAAACGCAGCCTCATGAACTTCTCCCGGCTCCTTGACCTCAATATAAGCGTCCTCCATCATGGTGTTGGTCCCCGCGATCTCCGTTCCCCGCAGATCCTTAATGGTAAAGGCCATAATGGGATCCGGAATGACCTGATGAAACTTTACTTTTATCTTTACCGTAAATTCCTTCCACTTTTCCAGATTGTTGGAAAAATTGCCGTTTTCATCCAATATGGCAAAATCTATGATCTCCGCCTCTTTTTGCCCGTACTCCAGCACCTTGGGATTTTTCGGCATATGATCCTTCCATGCTCCGCTCTTTTTATCCTGCCGGATCCCGTCGCTTTTTTCTCCGGCAGTCTTTTCTTCCGCAGGCGCCCCGCCGCCGTTATTTTCTTTTGCGGCGCCCTCGTTTTCAGAGGGCTCCTGCCCTTCGTCTTCGCCGGTCCCCTCCTGCACAAGGGCCTTCGCCTCCTCGGGGTCGTCCAGCGCGTTGACAAGCAGCTTTTTGTACAGATCCACGATCTCCTTGGGCTTGCCCTCCGCCAGCTTTTCGCCCTTGTTCAGCAGGATCACGCGGTCACAGTATTTTGCCACGCTGCCCAGATCATGACTTACCAGCAGGATGGTCTTGCCCATCTTTTTAAATTCCTCAAATTTGCGGTAGCATTTTGCCTGAAAGAACACGTCGCCCACAGACAGCGCCTCGTCCACGATGAGGATCTCCGGCTCAATGTTGATGGCCACCGCAAACGCAAGTCGCACCAGCATACCGCTGGAATAGGTCTTTACCGGCTGGTACACAAAATCGCCGATATCCGCGAATTCCAGAATCCCGTCCAGCTTGGCGTCAATCTCCTCTTTGGTAAAGCCGATCATGGTGCCGTTGAGATAGACGTTCTCGATGCCGGTATACTCCATATTGAAGCCTGCGCCAAGCTCCAGCAGGGCGGAAATGCGTCCGTTGATGCCTACGCTGCCGCCTGTGGGGGTCAGTACCCCAGTAATGATCTTCAAGACCGTGGATTTACCGGAGCCGTTGGTGCCGATGATGCCCACGCACTCTCCCCGCTTCACGTCAAAATCCACATGCTTCAATGCATAATGCTTTTTATGGTATTCTTTTTTGGTGATACTCAAGCTTTCCTTCAGCCGGTCCGAGGGCTTTTCATAAAGCTTATATAATTTACTCAGGTCCTTGACCTGAATGACCGTTTCCTTCATAACAATCCTCATTCCCATTGGCGCGCCGGCGCGCTCCCTCGTGCCTGTCCTTTATAACACGTCGGCAAAGTGCACCTTCAGCCTCTTGAAGACCAGCGTCCCCAATCCGAACATCACAGCCGTTACCGTCCAGAAATAGACAGTCAGAGGAAGATCCTCAAAAAACCAAGTCTTGTCCATCAGCGCGCCTCTATAGCCGTACACTACATAATACATAGGATTCAGCTTCATGACCCACGCAATGTCGCTGCCCAGCATATTCACATTCCACATGATAGGAGTCATCCATACGCCTACCTGAAGGATAATGCTGATGATCTGCCCCAGATCCCTGAAAAACACCACGATAGAACAGGTCAGATAGGACAGGCCCAGCACCAGCATAATCATGCAGAAGCTGTAATAGACCAATTGTATCACGTAGATGTCCGGCCAGTAGCCGTACAGGCAGAACATAAAAATCAGGAAGCAGATAAAAAACACATGTACAAATAACGCGGAGATGATCTTTACAATAGGAAGGATGCTGATCTTAAACACTACCTTTTTCACAAGGTAGCTGTACTCCAGCATACTGTTGGTAGCGCTGTTCCAGCTTTCCGAAAAGAAAAACCATGGGATCAGACCGCTGATGAGCCAGAGCACGTAAGGATAGTCGCTGACACCACCGCTGCGGAATCCCACCTGAAACACGAACCAGTACACCACCACCGTAACGATGGGCTGGATAAACGCCCAGATGATGCCCAAGTTGGAGCCTGCGTATCTGGTCTTGAAATCGTTTTTTGCCAGACGAAACATCAGCGTCCGGCTGTGCCATACCTCCGCCATCAGGGAATGGATCTTCGGCAGCACCACCGCCCCCGCAAGGAGCAGCACAAAAAGAATGACACTGAGGATGATCTTGTAAAACAACGTGACCTCCGCCCGCGCCTTGTTCAGAAAAGGCTGCAGGCTGCTTCTCACCTCTGTAAAATCAAGAATACAGTAGGGATCTGTGCCATCTGTGGCGATCTTGCAGCCTTTCCCCGTCTTTTCTATGGATGTGATCTGCTGGGTCTGCTCCACAGAGGCAAACAGATCCGCAGTCAGTTCTGTTTTATGATGTTCATAGGTGACATAGGCGCCGGTGATATGGACCGTGGCCGGCTGCGTGCCCGGATCGAAGCGTACAGACGCCGTATCCACCGGCATGGAAAAGGAAATCGCCTTCTCCTTATTGCCGCCGCCATAAGCGCCGGTGCTTGCCCGGTCCTCCCCGTAGCCCGTCTCGCCCTCTCTCAGGTAGAACATCTGATAATTGTCCTTATTCTCCGCCTTGATCCGCAGATGCAGGGTCATGGTATCGCTGGTCTCCGGCACATAAAAAAACCCGATCAGCGCCGCCAGAAGGATCCCGACGGCCCCTGCCAGACAAATTCGCACTATTTTAGACATATATCTGTCCTCTCGTCAATGATAAAATCTCTGTTTAGAAGTGCTTTCGCGAAAGCGCCGCGCTGCCGTGTAATCTTCACAGGATCTCCTTCAGATACCGGCCAAGGGCATCCTTCCAGTGAGGAAGCTTTGCAAATCCGTTCTGCACCAGCTTTTCCTTTGACATCCGGGAGTTTTTCGGACGGGGCGCCTTTGCGCCGTATTCCTCGGTGGTCACATTGCGGACCGTCACGTCCTTCCCCGCCTGCGCAAAAATCTCTCGCGCGAAATCCGCCCAAGAGCAGACGCCCTCGTTGGTGGCGTGGTAGATCCCGTATTTGTCCGTCTGGATCATATCTACCAAAAGGACAGCAAGATCCGCCGTGTAAGTGGGCGAACCGA